>JAPPII010000123.1 GCA_028820845.1 Candidatus Poribacteria bacterium | reverse complement strand
TTTATTTATCAAGGTCCACGGCACTTTTCGTGTGTCCAAAAATACTTATTGCGAATAAAAATAATTTGAGGGGCTAAAGGGATGGGAATATGTAAAAAATTAAAATTATTCCGTTGTGTCCTCCTATTACGACATAAGAAAGGGAACTTTGAATCTAAAACTAAATAGTGTATCAGTCTCACACCTCTACTGGATAATTGATTATCTACCTGATTACTTGCGTGTGAATTGGATTTAAAATTTAATTCTTGTTTCAGTGCTTTAGATGTTTCAGCTATATAAGAAGCCTTTGTAACAGCATCGTCAATTTTTCTGAATCGATTATTACATTCATGGCAAATGGCAGTTCCGAAAATAGGCTCTAAATTCGTCTCCAACAATTCTTTATCCACCAATGCCCTTTGTAGAAAATGCTCCTCAGAGCATTCACGAAATTCATCGCAATAAATACACGGAGTGGAAGCTGTACCGCGATTATTAACTTTCTTAATTTTTTGAAATTGTAAATTATACGTCGTTAAAGGTTCGCTATTTACTTGATAACTGGATATTATGATTTCTGACATAATTTTCTCCTTAGTTCTGGGCAATACGCGCTGAATATCGTCGATGCCCTTATTATTTTCGTGAGATGCCAATATAGCGGGAATAAACTAATGATACTGTATGTGAAGGTCGTGGCACTCTATGCCCAATAATATCTTGGGAATTAATTTGTTATTTTTAAACCCTTAAGCCCCATAATATTTGGAAATTATTTCCGCCAATAGATTTCCAGCTGCTCCTACTGAAACGTTCCAAGTACCACTTGCAGCCTTTTCTATCATTTTACCTATCCAAGAAGATACTTTAGGACCAAATTGATTAGAAGACTGAGGCGGTCTATCCTCAACCAAGACAGCCTTCAATTCTGCTATTTCCTCTTCGGACACGCCATTATTTTTCAATTCCTGACGAACCGCCTCAAAATCACCTTGTATGTTATTGAATTCTACGGATGAATTGTTTGCTGTTCCGACGAGATTTCCAGTTCCACTATAGACTGTTGTATTAAATATTTGTGTTACTTTATCTGAACTAAGCCCCTCTTGAGCATCTGAGCTCGTTTCACCAGCCTTTGGATTTTCTTTCCAAAGAGCTAGTGTGAAATCCAAGACGCGGTTACGCACTGCGTTAAGTAGTTCAATACAATCTCCCAC
This sequence comes from Candidatus Poribacteria bacterium, assembly GCA_028820845.1. Classification (NCBI taxonomy): domain Bacteria; phylum Candidatus Poribacteria; species Candidatus Poribacteria bacterium. The sequence continues at coordinate 61,178 of JAPPII010000123.1, read as the reverse complement.
ACTGAATTCCGCCCAACATTCTACGCAAGTCATACTCGGGTATACACTTTTGCCTAAAGTCGATGCCAACCCGCCTGTTGTAAGAACAACGCGATTCTCGTTCTCTATAGCGGACTCAACCGAGGCAATACTAAATCGACACTCATATTCATTGTAACTCTTTTGTACACTTTTGGGTAACTTCATCGCAGGAACCCGTGCGTGGCTCAAACTAGAATGAGACCCCAAGAAATTCCCTCTTACTTGCAGTTGCCATACTCGGTATTTTGGTACGGGAACCTCCTCCGGGTAACCGCTGGACTCCCAAGTTATCCAATCTTCAAGTTGTTGGCTGTTTAGGCGCGCTGCCAGAATTTTACACTTCCTAAGTAAAGTTCCCACATCACTTGAGGAATCAGCTGCAGCGTTTTGAATGTCTTCCAATAAATTCATTTCAACCTCCAAACACTAACTTTATGATTAAGTTACTTTTTCTGTTTAAAAAACTTGTCAATTTGTCCTGAGTTTTGGGTAATTCGTGTGCTTTTCTGTAGTGTAGTTTTCACTAACACTTCAGTTTGTTCGGATTCCCTCTATTTTATTATTTTAACATAAATTTGTCCTAGACATCAAATGAACTTGACCCAGCAATAACAATTGTAATGCCCTTCAATAAAAGATTTTTTCTTGCTTCACACGAAAGACTATGGTAAAATGTAGAAAGACATTCGGTTCCATGAAAAGCTCATAAACTGAGACAATTTTCACAGGTTGCGTAGTAATCATGCCAACGTTTAAATGTGCTATTGAGAAAATTTCAGATTGGCATCCGCGTCTGTTTCTTGAGGCACATATTGTGGCATGCGTAGCAATGATGCGTTCGTATTCAGATCCACCGGCAGCGTTTGAAGTTACATGTGAGAATATTGTTTCTGACTGGCTTGGTGAAGAAACACAGTTTATGCTTGAAGTTTCGTGGTCAGGGGAAACGGAGAGAAAAGCGGAGCGTTTACGATCAACTATACAAACGAAGCCGATAGTAGAGATGGCTGCGTCAGCCCTGGCGTTTATTCTCACGCCTAATATTGTCAATCTCGGCCAATTGGATGTAACAAATTATGGTGACCGAGCCGACTATCGCTCATTAGACATGCAAAACGTTCTTGAAATCAGTGGTACAGAAACAGCGTCTGAATTAACACGACGGCACCGAGAAAAGATCGGACAAGCATTAGAGAATCCATTTGGATTAGATGCCTATGTTGTTGTCTGTGCCTTTTCCGAATTTGGGCACCTTATACGATTTTCTTATCATCCTTGGACGGAGTGAAAATATGTCTGCCTCAAAAACGAAACCTTATACAAAGACCCTCAAAGAGACCATGAGTCGAAAGTCAGAGATCCTCTCCAAAGCACAAGCATTTTGGGAAGTGGGTATGACGGAAACGGCACAACCGCTTTGGCTGTCTGCTGCGACTTATGAGGAACATATCGCACCGATGCTTGATGCACTTGGTAGAGAATTAGAGGGTGCGATCCATCGTATCAGTGCAGCATCGTGTTATGAGAAGGCAGGAGAACCGAGTCGCGCGGTGAATCTGTATCGCGCTGCGCTTTCGGGGCCGTTGCGGGATGATACACGGCAAGAGGTTGAGAATATGTTAGGTGCGTGTCTTGCTGCATTGAGTCACAAATCGACGAAAGTTCCGGTATAAGTTTCTATAAACATATCCTTCCTACGAAACTTAGGCGAACCTCGCAAAAAAGGCTCCCAATCCGCGTCCTCCGCGCAATCCGCGATAATCCGTGATTCAGACAGATACCCACCGCTAATCCCTATCCGTCAACTCCTATCCACAATCCTAATAATCCCGCAAATCCTGCTTCTGACGACAAGATGTGTGAAAAATCCGCGTCCTCCGCGATCCAGACAGATACCCACCCCTAATCCGCGATTCAATTTTCCCTTGACTTGCAAAAGAAAAATAGGATACAATCAAGAGGAGATATATCTAATGAGGAGACCAAAATGAGAACAGTTAAATTAGGCTTAATTGGCGCAGGTGGTATCGCACAGGCGCATTGTGGCACCATCGCTAACATTGATGGCGCAGAAATAATCGCCGCCGCCGACCTCGTGCCAGCAAACCTCGAACGCGCGAAAGAGCGTTGGGGCATCAAACGCACATTTTCTGACTACAACGAAATGCTCAAAATGGACGAGATTGAGGCAGTCTACGTCTGTACGCCAACAGGGGTACATGCCGCCCCGACTGTCGCCGCGCTCAACGCCGGTAAACACGTCTTCTGCGAAAAGCCGATGGAGGCGACACTTAATGCCGCCGCTGCAATGTGGCGTGCCGCAAAAGAAAACAATAAAATTCTAATGATCGGACTCAAACTCAGATACTCAGCACAAGTCATTAAAGCAAAAGAAATCGTTGATGCTGGCACTTTAGGCGACATCTATTACGTCGAAACCGTTGCCGACCGCCGCCGCGGAAATCCGGGCGGGAGTTTTATCGTAAAAGCGACAGCCGGTTTGGGTGCATCCGCTGACATCGGCGTTTACGCCTTAGATACCGCGCTCTATCTGATGGGACACCCCAAACCTGTTGCCGTCTCTGGCATTACCTCTAACTATCTCAGCCTCCACAACACATGGAATCCAGCACTTAAGGAAACCGAGGTTGAAGATTTTGGAGTCGGTTGGGTCGTCTTTGAAAACGGGGCGCGCATGGTCTTCAAGACCTGTTGGTGCATGAACATGGATTCGCTCGGCGGTACGATTTTCCTCGGCAAGAAAGCCGGACTCCGTCTCGGTATCGGTGAAGTCCGAGGACCAGAGGAAGGGGTCCGCGTCTATGGCGATAAAGACGGCGAAATCTTTGATCAGGAGTTCACTGAGTTTGAATCGGTTGACGTGTTCCGCGCAGAAGATACCGCCTTTGTTGATGCCGTCCGTGAAGGTAAACCGTCACCGATTGATCCTTATGGCGTGATGCTCACAAACGTTATCATTCAAGGCGTGATTGACTCCTCAAACGCCGGTGGACGCGAAGTCGCAGTGACCGTGCCAACTTTATGATGTATTGAACGCGGGGTCTGTGTTTTAGCCTTCTCATACTTAGGAGGTTTATCCGATGGCTTACAGCAACTTTACTTTGGAATCAGTGCGAACAGCTTTTGAATTGCAAACGATTGGGTCTATAGATCTCTTTTCTGGAATAGAACCCGTAACCCCGAGTTCATATTTCACGGAGGAATTGAAAAAAAAAGTTCCTTTAGCCGTTGCGATAGGAACAGAGAAAGCACGCTCGGAGTTGATAGTTGCGAATGTCTTGTTTGAGCTCCGAGAGCACTTTGATCGCCGCATCAGTCTCTTTTCCGGGATTGATTTCAGTGTCGATGCAGAGAAGGGTTTAACGGGCGTATGCGACTTTTTAATAAGTTTGTCGCCAGAGCAATTTTTTCTGGAGGCACCGGTCATCACACTGGTTGAGGCAAAGAACGCTGAACCTAAACTCGGATTTGGACAATGTGTTGCTGAGATGATCGCAGCACAGCACTTTAATCACGAGAAAAAGAACAGTATACCCTCTGTTTATGGGGCTAGCACGACAGGAACAGAGTGGCAATTCCTTAAATTAGAGGGACAGAAGCTGCATATTGATATGACAGTCTATACAATCGCGCAATGCGATAAGATCCTCGGGATTCTCTCAAGTATGGTAGATCAGAAAGCCTAAAAAAAGAAATATAGACATACCGCGTTACGAGGTGTTCTAAATTTCCCTATCCTTTTTTCTTCTTGTGTACTCTATGTTAATAGCAAGGAGGCTATCTTAGAATGAGGTCTATTAAAATCGCAAGAAAAGAATTCAAATTAGCACCCCGAATGAAGCGGTTATACGCTCTCTTTATAGACATCGCACTCATAGGTGCCGCGCAATCGGTTTTCGGGTTTCTTTTTGCGGTGGGAGCAATTTTGTTTTTCGACACAGGATTCTCTAATATGTTGAAAGCGAGTGTTACATTCAGCGTCTATGCCCTTATCAGTGCTGCTTTATGGGCATTCGGTCTATTTTTCATAGACGGTTTCAGAAACGGTCAGGGCATCGGAAAAAAATTACTGTCTCTACAGGTCGTCCGGCTAAAAGACGGTAAACCTTGCACCTTCAAAGATGCCTTCCTTCGGCGATTTGCAGGTATTCTTCAACCACTGGACTTCTTCTGGTCATTCGGAAAGAAACGGCAACGCCTCGGAGATAAATTCGCTGAGACGGTCGTTGTGGAATTTGAACCGGAGTTGGAACACACCGAAACCGAAGAACCTGAAAGGGTTTTAGAGGCTGCAATCGCTGAGATGAAAAGTAAACTCTCAGCGGCACGCCAGAAAGTTGACGCCTCTATCGGCGTTGAAAAGCAGTTTCAGGACGCTTACGAAGGAGCTGTCACCCAAGTGGAAAGGTGGCAGGAACGGGCTGTTATTAACCTTAACGCTGGACGTGAAGACTTGGCTCGCGAAGACCTTGAAAAACGAAACGAATATCGGCGATTATCAGATAAATATAAAGCACAGTGGGAAGATCAAAAACAGGTGGTTCGAGCACTCAGTGATCTCCTTGAACATCTTCAACAGCAGATGACGCAGGTGGAAGGGAAAAAGGCTGTCGTTGTCGCACAACACAGGAATGTTGATGCCGAAGCACACCTCCGTGAGATGCTAAATGAGATACAAGACAATGAGGCATTTAAGACGCTTACGAAGATGGAACAAGACGCAACTGAGGCAGCGACGCTGGCAAAAGCTGCCGCTGAAATGGATGTCGCATATCAAGATACGAGATCAGAACGCGAATTTTCGAGTTATGCTAAAGAAGCTTCAATTGACAAGGACCTCGCTGAGCTAAAGGCGAAATTATCATAGGCGCGATACCTCATCGCCACAACGCCAATCTGGAGCCTGCAATGGATACACATAACTTGCCCAATATTGTTTTTATCATGGCAGACGATATGGGATACGGCGATGTCGGCTGCTATAACCCTGAGTCAAAGATTCCCACCCCGAACATGGATAAACTCGCCCAAGAAGGAATCCGCTTCACCGATGCCCACTCCCCTTCTGCTGTTTGTACACCCACACGATATGGTGTCCTCACCGGACGCTACTGCTGGCGGAGCCGACTCAAACACGGCGTGCTTTACGGATACGAACCACCGCTTATTGAACGCGAACGTTTGACGGTCGCTGGACTCCTGAAAGATGCTGGCTACAACACCGCCTGTGTCGGTAAATGGCATCTGGGACTCGAATTCTCAACAGTCCCCGGCTACGATTTTGATTTCAATGCACCGCTCCCTTGGCAAAATGCCGAGCGCGAATTGGAAGAACATATTGATTTCACTGCACCTTTAACTGGGGGTCCTATAGATATCGGCTTTGACTATTTCTACGGAAATGCGGGTTGTCCGACATGCCAACCGCCTTACGGTTTTATTGCGAACGATACCTTTGTCGAAATTCCAAGTACCTATCATGACGTGGCAGAATTTACAAGTCGCCGTGGCATGATGGTCCCCGGATGGGAGCACAAGGATGCCGACCCTATTATCGCGCAGAAAGCGGTCGAATACATTGAAGGACAAGCCGATACCGATGCTCCCTTTTTCTTTTATCTCACCCCTTCTGCCCCACACGAACCCTGCACGGAAGCAGTTGTGCCTGACTTTGCACGCGGTAAGAGCAGTGCCGGTCCACGCGGTGATCTTGTCTGGCTTGTCGATTGGATGGTCGGCGAGGTTATGGATGCATTAGAGCACACGGGTAAAACGGACGACACGCTCATCTTTGTTACGAGCGATAACGGTGCCTTACCCGGTGACCGAATCCAAGGCGATGATAGTCCGATGCCGTATCATCTCTACGACCACAAGTCCTGCGGTGACTGGCGCGGGTACAAAGCGCATATCTGGGAGGGTGGACACCGTGAGCCGCTGATTGCGCGTTGGCCTGGTGTCATCGCACCGAACACTGAAACCGATGCCCTAACCTGCCTCACAGACCTTATGGCGACGTGCGCCGCGATTGTCGGAACAGAAGTCCCTGACGACGCAGGTCACGACAGTTGTAATGTCTTACCCGCGTTATTGGGAGAAGAGACGGAATATCCATTACGCTCCGCTATCGTGCATCACTCCAGCACGGGTGTTTTTTCTATCCGACACGGCGATTGGAAACTGATTTTGGGGACGCAAGGTTCAGGCGGATGGCCCCCACCTCGCGATGGTCGTCCCAATCCTAATACACCCGGACAACTCTATCATATTTACGATGATCCAGGGGAAATGAACAATGTGTGGGATACATATCCAGAGATCGTGGGAAGACTCACAGCACTCCTGCAGAAGTTTGAGGAAGAGGGACACAGCCGGATGTAAGAATAGTCGCGCTGATAGGTGCGATGTTCTGCCCCGTCAAAGTAGGAGGTTTTAAAATATGGAATCCTATAGTTTGGCGCAATTATCCGAAGAAACGCTTAGGGCACTCGTAACCATCCGTATACAAGTTGGTGTGTCTGATCGGTGGGAAAACATGCCAAAAAGCGAATTGACCCCAGCGGAGGGTGCTCAAATTGCTTACCTCAAATCAATTTTGCGAGAACGGGATTTGGTAGTCATGAATGAAGCAACGCTTTGGGCGCGGGCAATCTATCCACTGTTGGTACTCGCCGAGCAGGCTTACGTTCAAGCATGGACCGGTATTCCTCTGAAAGCGACTTATCCTACTTTTCAACTCGAAGGTGAGGCAGATGGTGCGCTTGCTCCGGCTGCCGCGGGAAAACCGCAAACGCCCTATCTCATTGTCCATGAAGCAAAACGCGGTGTTCATTCTTCCGACCCTCAGATTCAACTCTACGGTGAAATGCTCGCTGCCGCGTGGCTTAATTGGAAAAGTCAAGTAGAGGGACAATCAGAAGTAATACCTAAAGGCCCCCAAGAAATTTTCGGGTGCTACACCGTTTCTGAAAGTTGGACTTTTGTTCGAGGAAGCGTTGATGGTATTGAAACAGAAAAGCCGACATTCACTGTTGAATTTTCGCGAGTCTATAATGAGATTTTTGAAGCCGAACGCGTCCTGCAAATTTTAAAAGCTATTGTTGCTGAGCAATTATAAATTGGTTGCTAAAAATGTAAAAGAGTTAAACCATGAAAACCACGACTACATTTGATTCACTTTTCCGACTATCCGAGCCTTCACAGGCAGATATTGACGCTTTTCATAACGACGGTTATATCGTTTATCCAGACGTATTCACAGACGATGGACGAGAGGGATTAATTGAGGAGATTACGCAACGTTTTGACCCGGTACGTCAGTACCTTGAAGCGTTGAATAACGGTGAGGACCAACGGCATCCCTATTTCATTCGTCCATGGAACGATCGCGGTGAATACAGCGACCGACTCATTGACGACCCTTTCATTACAGCACTGATACGCGCCACTATCGGAGATGCATACCACTTCTGCCATTCCGCCCTTAACATTGCACCCCGTGGGGTCGGTCCACTCGGATACCATCAAGATCACCATCATTGGAAACATGAGAATCCTGTTAACCTCGCCGAGCGCGATAACTATTACATTCAGATTTTGTACTACCCAAATGGCTTCACACGTGGCGATCGAAACCTCAAAGTGATACCCGGTAGCCATAAGGTCGCACCGACGAAAGAAGCAACCCCAGAACGAATGCTCGCAGGCGACTTTGACCACGAGATAGGACGCAAATTAAAAGAAAAAAGGCTTGACCTGCCGCCTGGAAGTATGGTTTACATCAATGCTCGTATCTTCCACGCCGTTGAGGAGAAACCGATAAATTCTCCGCAACCTTATCGCATTTTCGCCATCGACATTTTCAAGGAAGCCGGTCCTCCCCACCGCTACACCCAAGAGATCCCGGATGAATGGATGGCGAACGCGACCCCGTTCCGTCGGAAATTATTCGATCGTGAAGCATACACGGAAGGATGTTGGAGCTAATACAACACTGTCAGTGGAAATACCTGCCCCTCGGCTCGCTTGTAGCACAAACTTTATGAACATTAAGAATTTAAATCGGTAATTCCAATTTTCCCTAAACTTAGTTTTCCCTAAATTTATACCAATTCTAATTGATAATTCCTCTTAAAAGGTTGGCTATTTTTCAGCACTGCTCGGTGCGGTTAGAAACCGCACCTACTGGGTGTGACGTGAGTGGGTTCGGTTAATGCGAGATAAACTTTTAGAAATGGTATTAGTAGGTGCGGTTTGTAACCGCACCGGACATTACCGAATTATTTTTTTTAACTTCATTTATCGTAAACCTTAGAATTAATTGGACACTTTACACCGGCGAGGTTAGAAACCTCGCCTACCAAGTGAGGGGCCAATGTCTATTTATTTTTCAGGTTTACCATAGTTTGTGGCATTTACTGATTTGCTGCTTCCTGCTGGATTTTAGATTGAGAATATGCTATAATTCTTTCGTATTCACACAATATCCTAATTACAAAGGGCTCGACCCGAACGCTGAAATAAAAAGGAAACCGTTTGGAATGAAGCAAATAAAAATTCCTGGAGTCAACAAAGAGATTTCACAACTGATTCTGGGGACTATGATGTTTTCGCCGCTGAAATTTGACTACAGCGTCGAAATGCTGGACGCATTCTTTGAGGCAGGTGGAAACGCACTTGACACCGCACACGGCTATGGCGGTGGTGATAGCGAAATGCTCATCGGACTCTGGACGCGCCAACGCAACAACCGCGACGACGTGTTCCTCATTGATAAAGGGGGACACCCACAAGGTAGAGTGCCACGTCCCCGTCTTTCCCCCGAAGAACTCAAAGCCGATCTTGATGAGAGTATCGCTCGGCTCCGCACTGACTCTATTGATCTCTACATGCTCCATCGCGATGACCCTGTGATTCCGGTTAGCACAATTATTGACTATCTGAATGAGGAGATAGGTGCAGGACGTATCCGCGCCATCGCCGCTTCTAACTGGGAGCCACAACGCATCATTGATGCCAACACCTACGCCGCTGAAAATGGACTCGCCGGATTTGTGTCTTGCAGCAACAACATCAGCCTGGCAGTCCCGATGGAACCGATGTGGGCAGGCTGTGTTTGTGTGGATGATGCCGCACGCAAGTGGCATAACGAAAGCCAGTTCCCGTTGATGCCGTGGTCCTCACAGGCACGTGGCTTCTTCAGCGGCGCATTTACACCGGAGAACCGCGAAAACCGAGATATGGTGCGCGTCTATTACAACGACGATAACTTTGAAAGGCTCGAACGCGCAAAGGAATTAAGCGCAAAATCCGGCTGCTCCCCTATTCAGGTGTCCCTTGCATATTGCCTCAATCTTTCTTTCCCGGTTTTGCCGGTTGTCGGACCGCTAACTATAGCAGAATTGGACTCCTCGCTCGGAGCCGTAGCACTGGAACTCTCCGACGCCGAAGTCCAGTGGCTCAACTTGGAAACGGACGGAAATCCTCTATGATGACTCGGATTCTTTTGCTACTGATCTGCTTCCAATTTATCTTGCTACCTCTCGGTTTCGTACAAGAAAGCTGAGGGGCGTGAAGCAACCCCACAATCCCGCGTAGCGGGATTCGGTTAAGTGAAGTCAGTTTGACTTCAGAAGAGATGAAGCGATTCCAGGGAACTGTCAGTATGATGCGATGGTTCGATGCACAAGGTGGACACTTAGAAACGAAAGGGATTTCGCCTGATGGAAAAGTAATAAACGTCCCCCTACATCGACACCACGTTACACTCAATATTTATCGCGTGGATGTCGGGTTGCAATACCAATTTAACCCACAGTGGACACTCGAAGCGAATATCCCTTACGAAGCCAAAGTCCAAGAGGCAACTATTGAGGAGATTGAACCGGTTTCTCAAGCAGAACTCGAAGCGATTGTCCGCAATCGGAATAACCATCATCGAAACGAGACCTACACGGGCCCCAGAGACACAGACGTTTTGTTGGGATACCGGACGACAGGTTTCTTGATGGAAAACGATTTCTTAATAGGACGTATCGGAACAACCGTCCCCTTTGGCAAGACTGAAGAAGATCCGTGGAAATTAGGGGACGCTGGACTCGAACATCTTCATATCCAGTTCGGTACCGGAACCTTCAATCCAATCGCAGACCTGCATTACAGTTTCCCACTTTACAAGGGATTAGGTGCCAATGCAAGTCTCCGCGGGAAACTCCCGTTGTATGAAAATAGCAAGACGTATCGCGGATCCAGAGAGATTTCCTACACAGCCGGTCTAAACTATCGCTTCAACGATTGGCTTTCACTTCAGACGAGTTACTTCGGTTTCTATCAATCCTACGCCTATTGGGCTGCGGAACTCGACATCAACTCTGGACTCCGGTTCAGCATGGCATCTGTCGGTGCCTCGATTTTAACGCCCTATAACATTCCACTATCTGTGGCACTTATGTTGCCCTTGACCCAAGAGACGCTCTATGACGACAGTGGGGCATTGTTAGACGGTGTATATGAAGAGAAGGATGCCTTTGAATTCGGTCCTTTGGTATCCCTAACCGTCTTGTATGCGTTTTAGCAATACTTATCCGTTTGTTCAGGTCTCTGTGCCTGAACAATCGCATCTATAGTAAAACCTAAAAAATAAAGAGACATTCACCCCGCCCTTGGTAGGCGAGGTTTCTAACCTCGCCGGTGTGGAGCGTCTAATTAATTCTAAACATTACTATAATACCCGGTTGTTCGTTAAAGAAAATTGATGAGAATTAAATTGCCAAAATTTTCAAGCCAATATTGCACACTCCTAATGCTAATTGTTTTCGGCATCGGCTGTGGTGTTCCCAACAATCCATATCCGAAGTCTGAACACGATGAGGCAATCTACTACAACACGTTCAGTGCGGAGCCAAAACACTTCGATCCGGCAATGTCATATAGTTCCGACGAATACAGATTCATCCAGCAGATTTACGAACCCCCGTTACAATATCACTACTTGAAACGTCCGTACGAGTTGATCCCACTGACAGCAGAGGCGGTCCCACAACCTCGCTATTTCGATACCGACGGCGAACCCTTGCCACAAAACACGCCCGCAGCGTCTGTCGCGCGCGCTGTGTATGAGGTGCGCATCCGTCCGGGTATCATGTACCAACCACACCCCTGTTTCGCTAAAACTGAAGCGGGCGAATGGCGTTACCACAATTTAACAAAGGCAGATGTAAAAGGATTTACACAAGTTAAAGATTTTCCAATGACCGGGACGCGCGAGCTTATCGCAGCGGATTACGTCTACCAGATTAAACGCATGGCGGATCCCAAAGTCACGTGTCCTATTTCGAGCACGTTAGAAGATTATATTCTCGGTATGGAAGCCTACTCTGATGCTCTCTCCGATGGACAAATAGATCCGTCTTTCCCTGGGGTGGAAGTTGTTGATCGCTACACCTATAGAGTCACCCTCAAAGCGAAATATCCGCAGTTTGTGTACTGGTTAGCGATGCCGTTCTTTTCACCGATGCCTCGCGAGGCAATTGACTTTTATGGACAACCCGTTATGACAGAACGAAACATCACAATTGATAGATTTCCTGTCGGAACGGGCCCCTACAGGATAGAGACCCTCATTGCACATAAGGAAATAGTTCTCGTTAAGAACGAAAACTTTAGGGTTGAACACTACCCATCAAGTGGCGAACCCAGCGATAGAGAAACGGGACTTTTGGATGACGCAGCGAAAATCATTCCCTTTATACCAAAAGCCGTCTACAAATTAGAAAAAGAGTCCATCCCGCGTTGGAACAAGTTCTTACAAGGTTACTACGACAATTCCGGCATCCCTTCGGATACGTTTGATAGGGCGGTCGCCTTCGATAGTACGGGTGATCCTGCGGCAAGTGATGTATTGAAATCAAAGCAGATAGCCCTACGTATCAGCGTAGAACCGACATCCGTTTACTTCGCCTTCAATATGCTTGATGATACTGTCGGTGGATACACTGCAGAAAAACGGAAACTTCGGCAAGCGATTTCGATAGCATTGGATAACGAGGAATACATTGAAATTTTCCTCAACGGACGCGGCGTTTCCGCACACAGTCCACTTCCACCCGGTATCTTCGGCTATCTGGAAGGTCCAGACGGTATAAACCCGTATACACACGATTGGGATCCACAGTCCAACCGACCGAGTCGCAAGTCTATTGAGGAAGCTCGGCGACTCCTCGCAGAAGCAGGCTATCCGGGTGGACAGGATAGTAACGGAAACCCGCTCATTATCTCCTTTGACAACACATGGACATCCGCGGGTGCCTCAGCCGCTTTAACATGGATGCGGAAACAGTTAGAACAACTCGGTATCACTATGGAAAGCCGCACCACCGATTACAACCGTTTTCGAGATAAAGTTAAGAACGGAAACTTCCAAATCATCCGTTGGGGATGGCATGCCGACTATCCGGATCCAGAAAACTTCATGTTTCTGCTCTACGGACCCAATAGTAAGACACTGCACGACGGTGAAAACGCTGCCAACTACGATAATCCAGAATTCAACGAGCGCTTTGAAAAGATGAAAAATATGGCAAATTCACCAGAACGCTTGGAGATAATCGGTGAGATGAACCGTCTGCTACAACGCGATGCACCTTGGGTCTTCGTCTTCCACCCTGTTAATTTTGGTCTATCGCATCAATGGCTGAAAAATAACAAGCCGACTTCCACAGGGTACAACACACTTAAATATCGCCGCATTGATGGGGAACAACGATCCGAAAGTCGTCAAGAATGGAATCAGCCAATTCTCTGGCCCCTATGGGTCTGTGCTGCATTTCTCATTCTGTGTACAATTCCGGCAATCATCACAATTTGGAAACGCGAACGAGGCACGCAGTAGATTTTCACTGTTTCTCCTAATCAAAAGCGATTGGGGCAAATTATTAACAAATGCTCACGTATATTATCCGTCGAACCCTTTATGCCATTCCAATTTTAATCGGTGTGAATATCCTCGTCTTTCTGCTCTTTTTTGTCGTCAACTCACCAGACCAAATGGCGCGCAAGATACTTGGGGAAAAAAACATTACCCAAGAGGATGTCGATAACTGGAAGAAACAGAACAACTATCACCTACCCCTCTGGTTCAATACGGCGGCATCTGGAAGCAAGCAGTTTACGGAGACAATCTTTTTCCAGAAGTCGATTAAACTTTTCGTCTTCGATTTCGGTACTTCTGATCGGAACAACATTGACATTACATTGCAAATTTCACAACGAATGTGGGCAAGTTTTGCTATCGCACTGCCAACATTTCTACTGGGACTCTCTGCAAATATTGTCTTTTCAATGATTGTGGCTTACTATCGGGCGACCTACGTCGATTTTTGGGGCACAATCCTCGCGGTTATCCTTATGTCTGTTTCTGCGCTCTTCTACATTATTGGTGGACAGTGGGTGTTCGGTAAGATATTGCGGCTTTTCCCGATTTCTGGATACGATGCGGGACCCAATATGTTCAAGTTTGTAGCACTCCCCGTCGTGATAGGTATTATGAGTGGGATTGGTGGAGGGATCCGTTTCTATCGGACGATATTTCTTGAGGAAGTCAATCAGGACTACGTCCGGACAGCACGGGCAAAGGGATTGAGTGAAGCGATAATCCTCTTTAAACACGCACTTAAAAACGCCATGATTCCGATTTTAACGAGTGTGGTATCAACAATCCCGTATCTTTTTCTCGGAAGTTTACTCATAGAGGCGTTTTTTGCAATCCCCGGATTAGGCAGTTTTATCATCGAAGCCATTCAGGCGCAAGATTTCGCAATTGTCCGAAGCATGGTCTATCTCGGATCCGTCCTATATATTATCAGCTTACTCCTGACAGACATCAGTTACACTTTGGTCGATCCACGGGTCCGATTTGAATAAGAAGGTGGGAAATGGTTTCACAGAACAGAAATTATCAGATTCTACAAGGCATAATGAGTCTTCTACTCGGGAGTATCAGCATCTGCTTACTGGTAACGCTCCGACATTCAGGCTATCCCAGCGTGATACTCTCCACCTTTTTGATAGTAGGGCTTACTTTGATTTTTTCAGGAGATTACCTTATTAACCCTTTTAAATTGCCGGTCACGCCGCGAAAACAGGCGTTCGCAAGCAACATTGGTCTCATTGCATACGGGGTACTCTATTTCAGTATCGCTATGTCAAAATTGCTGCAACCGCGTTGGACGACTATTAATTTACCAACCTTTTTACAACCGATTTGGGTGCGGCGCGGGTTAGCAGGGGTCGGGATTGTGCTGATTGCGGCAGGTATCTACGGCATTTATCATTTATACACGGAGCAATGGATAGAGGACCCACCAGAGTAGAGAACTTTAGCGTAACACGGTTAAATGCCGGATTTTCCAACCCCTCTCACTTAGCAATAATCACAGCGTAACGGAGTGGCGTCTCACCGACATTACGTATCCCGTGTAGAACTTGGCAATCGACGTGAACGGCTTCATTGTCTCTGACACGATGCGTCTCTTCACCAAATAGCACCTCGCCCTCTCCAGAAAATACGTAGAAAATTTCTTGTCCCTCGTGTGTATGCGGTGGATGCGCGCGTTGCCCAGGTCCGACTTCAGAAATATGAAGATGAAGTTGTTCCTGATCCGCTCCGGTTTCAAAAATGAACCGATCAATCCCTTTAACATCGCTTCTGATTTCTCTTTCCATGAGAATTCTCCTCTCAACATTATTTCTTAAACAAAGTGCCTCTATAAGTTCCGTTTGACACTCCCACACCTAAAGGCGTGGGATTCTTGCTTCGTCATTTCGTGCCTCCCACAAGTGGAGGACTTACAGAAACTCCACAAGTGTTTTATGTCTCGGTGTGCCCCACCGCGACGTTCTTTAAATTGATTGCTGCGTTTAGGTCCCTGTCTATGGACGTTCCGCAACGGTTACACTGATATTCTCTATCTGAAAGCGTTAAGTCGTCTTTCTTATCCCCACAAGTGCTACAGGTCTTAGAACTCGCAAAGAACCTATCTGCTTGGACAACGGGTATTCCAAACGATTCGGCTTTGGTTCTTAACTTCTCAAGAAAACCACCAAGTGCTGCGTCTGATAACGCCTTGGCAAGTTTTCTGTTCTTAAGTAAGTTGGCAACCAAAAGTGTTTCTATCCCAATACGACCCGCACACTTTACAAGTGCCGTCGTTGCTTTATCGTGGGCGTCTTTTCGGATACAAGCGATGCGGTAGTGGATACGCTCCACAATCCGTTTCTGCTTATACCAGTTCTCGCTTAAAAATACCTTGCGGCTTAACTTGCGTTGCTCACGTTTGAGTTTTCGCTCATACCCCTTGAGTGCTTTCGGGTTCTCGTATTTCGTGCCATCGTCAAGCGTTGCGAGTGTGCTGATACCTACGTCTATACCGATACTGGGGTAGATAGAACGTTCTATCTGATAAGGTGTTCCAATATCAACAGTTGACGCAAAATAATCTACAAACTCGGACGAAACCCCACACCGATCTATAGGCAGTGGCACTTCTACAGATACAGACGCAAACCAACGATGTGCTGTTCTTGAGAGCGTCACAGATACGATCTTACCCACAAACCGCAACTTCTCAAAAGTGCGTATCCAACCGATTTTCGGCAACTTGATACGTTTGCCTTCCACACGCACAGCTTGCTCATCCGTTGTGTAGGCATGCTTGCAACCACGTTTCTTGAATCTTGGAAACGCCGCACGTTTCGCTTTCCAATTCTCTATTGCCTTGCCGAGATTGTGGACAGCGTACATCGCAGCACGTTGGTCTTGTGCCTGCGTCCAAGCAAACGCTTTCTTCTCCTGATTAAAGCGTTTGTTTAGGTCATACATGGATATGACGTTAGCTTTACCAAGTTCCGCCTTAAAATCAGACAACGCAGAATTATAGGCAAACTTCGCATAACCGCATTGTTGATAAAACCACGCAATCTGCTCGCGATTCGGGCGTAATGCTATTTTATGTGTCTTTATCATGGTGTCTCAAGCATCAAGTCTTTAACCCCTTACCAGTGGGTAGGCAGATACGTCACCTTGCGATGACGCTGGTAATATCTGCCAACTTGATATAGTAATTATACCACAAAATGCACCTTTTCGTCAAATGTTTTTTGCTGCCAACGCGCGAGACACGCGGGTTGGACCCAAAGCTAAAGCAGTGGGATTGTTAGACAATGCCCTTCAAATTAATTTAACACCAACACCAGGAATTGTCAACTTCAAAATGAATGCGGATTTCTTCATGATCGCGATTTTTCCACCAAAATCGGCAAAAACGCCGAATGTTGAGCAATCCTCACTATTGACGCAAAATTAAGAGGCTGCTATACTTCTACTATTAGGGATTACAAGGCACTTTCTTGACAGATTAACATTCGTTCGACCGTTCAATTTTAACCTAAAGGGGAGTTTCATGAATACAAAAAACTTAATCGCCGAATTTATTGGTACCTTTGCGTTGATTTTTATTGGGGCGGGCGCGTTAGCAATTGGCGAAGGCGGTTTAGTAGGTGTTGCACTCGCCCACGGCTTAGTCATTGTGGTGTTTGCTTACGCGTATGGACACATCTCTGGCACGCATATCAACCCGGCCGTGACGCTCGGTCTCCTAATAGCCGGAGAAATCCAATTCGTTGCAGCCATCGGTTACTGGATTGTCCAATTCCTCGGTGGAATTTTGGGGGCAGTTGTACTTAATGCAGTGTTACCGAATCCAGGCGATCTCGGCGTAACGATTTTAAGTGAAAACGTCGGCGTAGGTCAAGGACTCGTCGTCGAACTCGTGCTCACCTTCTTCCTCGTCAATACAATTTTCAATACGGCTGTCAGTGGAAAAGCCGGAAACTTCGCGGGACTCGCTATCGGGCTGACACTGGCACTTTGTATCCTAATGGGCGGACCGTTGACACGCGCATCTCTCAACCCAGCGCGCACATTGGGACCCGCTATTGTCAGCGGCAACTACGCCGACATCTGGCTCTACTTTGTAGGACCCTGCGTGGGGGCAATCCTCGCAGCACTTCTCTACATCGGTGTTCTAAAGGACAAAGGCGAGGCGTAGTCCACGCATTGCAGACAAAAAGAAAGGCTGGCACATTCACGCGCCAGCCTTTTTACTTCGTTCTAATCACAGTTCATTAAGCTGCAGTGGTAATTGGAATTTCAGCCGGTTTTGCCGCTTCAGGTTTCGGGATTGAGACCGTCAGAACACCATCGGTGTATTCGGCTTTGATGTCGTCGGCTGTCACTTCCCGTGGGAGTGCGAATTTCCGTTCAAAGTTCCCGTAGCGTCGTTCGACTCGGCGATAGTTTTGGGTATCATCTACCTGTTCTTGCCGCTTTTCGCCGCTGAGGGTTAAGAGGCTGTCCTTGACGGAGATATGAAGATCGTCCTTCGCTATCCCTGGGAGTTCCGCACGGACTTCAAAATTATCTTTTGTTTCAGAAATATCAACTGAAGGTGTCCATTTGTATCCATCTGTGTCGACTTTGGTCCATAACCTTCCATAGAATGGATTGTAAGATTTGAACAACTTTCCTGGCGGTCTGTGCAAAGTCAAATAAGTCATTTTTCATTCTCCTTTTGTGTAAAGTTTTCCTGCCTCGTCCGTTTTTTGTAGTTGGGGCAGCCCCATTTGCTGTCCAGCAGATGAGGCATCCCCGGATCACTGAATTAAGAAGCGTTTGTCATAATCGGGATCTCAGTCGGCCTCGCTTCTTCTGCCTTCGGAATTGTAAGCGTCAGCACGCCATCTGCATATCCCGCTTTAATGTTAGAAGTCTCAACGTTCCTCGGTAGCGTGAAGCTCCGCTGGAAGTTACCGTACCGCCTTTCCACGCGGTGATAATTTTTACCTTCCGTTTCCGCTTCCTGCCGTTTTTCACCTTTCACAGTCAGACGGTTATCGGTTACTGAGATATTGACATCACTCTCGGAAACCCCTGGAAGTTCTGCGCGAATCTCAAAATTGTTTTCAGTTTCAGAAATATCCACCGTGGGCATCCAATAGGTCTCTTCCGTATCCGTTCCGCTTTCCTGTGAGCCAAAGAGGTCTCCGAAAGCGCGTCCCATTTCGTTGTGGAGGTTGAACAGATTTCTCATCGGTCTGCGTGTCGTTAAGTAATTCATTTTTTTCTCCTTTTAAGTTTTGGGTGTGTATGTAAATGTTATAAGCAAGTTTTGTGCCAATCGTTTCAGAGGCATTTCAGACATATTCGCCTCACTGCTTGCATATAAGCAAATTGCGTGCCAAAGTTGGTTTTCAGTTTTAGGCAAGCGTATCAGCCCGCTGTACATGGGATGCTTTGTGCCTATCCGTTTAGGAAGGATATCTATATAGAGAAATTTGTGGAGAAATGGCTGACAATTTAGGTTTGCCAAATTGACACCACCGTTGCCAGTGTGGCAGAGCGTGATGTCAAAATGACTTTGACGGATAGAGGCGTGCTTTCAGCGCGCATTTTTTACGAAGACGTTCTATTTTCTTGAATCCGCCTCCGGATGCCCGCAACAAGCGTGTGCAATGCAACGGGATTTTGATTCTGGAAGGGGATGATTAGGTCGGCGTACTGTTTGCAGGGTTCCGTATAGACAGGAAAATTCGGAAGGACATCGCGGCGGTACCAATTGATAGCCCACTCCAAGTCGCCGCCGCGTTGCGCGACATCACGGAGCATCCGCCGGAGAACACGCTCGTGGGCATCTACATCGAGGAACAATTTGATGTCCATCAAGTCGCGTAGGTCTTCACTCCAGAAAATGAGGTGTCCCTCTACAATAACGACATCGCTCGGTTGCACGCTCGTTTTTTCGTTATCCCGCTGAGCAGCACGTGTCCCCGGAGTAGGGAATTCAATAGGAACGCGTTCACGAAGTTTCTTGATGTCTGTAATAAGGGCATCCCACAACACAGCGTCCGGATGATTTGCCGTAATCACGCGCTCGCGTTCCGCCTCCGAGTATTCCGACCAGTTACGGAAATAAGAGTCTTGGTTCAGGACGACGGGTGAGAATTCCGAGAGTTGTTCTTCCAAAGCCTTGGCGAACGTTGTCTTTCCAGAGGCGGAACCGCCCATGATTCCGATGGTGATTGGTGTAAAATGTTCTTCTTTTTTCATAGTTTTCTCATAACCTCGTTCTTTTTCTATCTTAGCACACATCGATTTGTGCGTCAACGCTCTTTTGCGTAAAAAGAAATTTGACTTGTGTTAAAAAGTGTGTTATTATATAATAAAATCTGTTATTTCAATGGAGATGACAGCGTGTGTCTTTTATTAAAGTGCTATGCCTTAGAAAAAATATAAACGCTTTTTCGTAAATAACGTCTTAAGGTTACATAATATTCACTTTAATAGTGCAATTTACTTGTGGACATAGGGGCAGAATCCTTTCGTATTTGGGTTTAATAGGAACTTGACAATGCGGACGCTTCAAAGCAATACCACTACAGTACAAATCCCTCGGCTACAGATCGCGCCAATTTCTTTACAGAACGGTTCTCTTTACGCTTGGGCTATCTTTACGCCTTTTGTGCAATTTGAAGGCGAAAACGTGCTCTTAAAAGCCGGCCTCGGATTGTATCTATACCTGTACCTTTATCTGTACAGCTACGCCAGGTGGTGAAGCGCCGTAAGCGATGCTATTTTTAACCGATTTCGTTATCACCACCCAGCGTTGAAGAAAAATTCAATGTTGGGTATTTTTTTTAACTAAACTTGATTTCCAACAGAGTTCCTTTTTAGGGCAGCTTGCAAACTGAAAACTTACTATTAAGAAGGCGGAGGTAGTTGAAAAGCATGGTAATCGTGACCAAAACCGATGCAACACAGGCAGATATAGATGCTGTTGTTAAACGGATTGAGAGCGTCGGGTTGAAGGCACAAATCTCAACCGGCGAACGCCATACAGTTATCGGTGTAATTGGAGATAAAACGTTGCTTGGTGATATTCCCATAGAGTCAATGTCCGGTGTGGAGCGAACAATGGCAATTACAGCACCATTCAAGTTGGCATCCCGTGAATTCCGAGGCGATGAGCCCACTGTTATTGTCGTCAACGGCACAAAGATCGGCGGAAGGGAGATACCTGTTATTGCGGGTCCCTGTGCTGTCGAGAGCACAGAGCAGATCGTAACCATCGCCCAACTGGTTCAAAAGGCTGGGGCGAGTTTCATCAGAGGCGGTGCTTTTAAGCCGAGAACCGGTCCCTATAGCTTCCAAGGTTACGGCGAAGAAGCACTCAAAATGCTACAAGAGGCGAAAGATGAAACAGGACTCGGCATCGTCACCGAAGTGATGACCCCACACGAAGTCGAACTCGTCGGGGAATATACGGATATGTTCCAACTCGGCACACGGAATATGACAAATTTCTATCTGTTGCGTGAAGTTGGACGCGCACGGAAACCCGTTATCCTCAAGCGCGGCATGTCCTCAACAATCGAGGAATGGCTACTCGCCGCTGAGTATATCCTCTCAGAAGGTAATAAGGAGGTCATTCTATGCGAACGCGGGATCCGAACATTTGAAACGCACACCCGCAACACACTCGACCTGAATGCGGTTCCAGTCGTTCACGAATTGAGCCACTTACCTATTGTTGTCGATCCAAGCCACGGCACAGGCATCAGGAGTTTGGTCTGTGATATGACGAAAGCATCTGTAGCTGCCGGGGCAGATGGACTCTTACTTGAGGTACATCACGATCCAGATCACTCGATGACAGGGGACGGGGCGCAGTCGCTGTTCCCAGACCAATTCGAGGCACTAATGCAGGAACTCAAGCCTATTGCTGTTGCTGTCGGACGTGAAATTTAAACCTTTTCGTAATGAAATGGAGAAGCGACCAGATTTAATCGTTAAAAATATTTGGAGGAACACACCCGTGGACGATTTTGAAGCCAATCAGCAAAAAGTCTACATCTTTGATACAACACTCCGCGATGCAGAACAGACCCCCGGAGCCGCACTCGGTATCCAGGAAAAACTCGAGATTGCTAAACATCTTGCCAGATTAAATGTTGATGTCATTGAAGCCGGATTCCCAATTTCGTCACCCGGTGATTTCGATGCCGTCAAACAGATCGCAAACGAAGTGGAAGGTCCCGAAATCTGCGCGCTTTCGCGTGTTGTGGAGAAGGACATCACTGCTGCGTGGCAGGCGATTGAAGATGCACCGCGCGCCCGTATCCACACGTTTGTCGGAACCTCTCCGATCCACATGGGGCGGATCACACGTACAACTCCCGAAGATACACTTCGCATGGCAACCGATGCCGTCGCCTACGCAAAAAGCCTCTGTGAAAACCACGCTGATGCAAACGTCGAGTTTTCACCGATGGACGCTGGACGCACGGAATTAGCGTTCCTTTATGAAGTCGTTGAAGCCACTATCGCTGCTGGCGCAACCGTCGTCAACATACCGGAAACCGTCGGATGGACGGTACCGACTGAGTTCGGCGAATTAATTAAAGGCATCATGGAAAACGTCCCAAACGTTAATGATGCTATTATTAGTGTCCACTGCCACAACGATCTTGGATTAGCCGTCGCAAACAGTCTCATCGCAATTGAGCAGGGCGCACGGCAGGTGGAATGCACAATCAACGGACTTGGCGAGCGTGCAGGGAATACCTCACTCGAAGAGGTCGTCATGGCAATCCGCACACGGCGTGATTACTTCAAAGCGTATTACACGGACATTAATGCTAAGGAAATCGTCCCGATTAGTCGGCGAGTCAGCCGAACGATGGGTATTATGGTGCAGCCGAACAAGGCAATCGTTGGCGCGAATGCCTTCGCACACAGTTCTGGCATTCACCAAGACGGGATCATCAAATCGCGCGTAACTTTTGAAATCATCGATCCGAAAGAGATTGGATGGAAAGAGAGCCAACTCATTCTGAGTCCCCGTTCTGGACGCAACGCACTTCGGCACCGCCTCAGCGAACTCGGTTACGAGGTGAACCCCGAAGAATTGGAAAAGGTTTATGAAAGATTTCTCAGCGTCGCTGATAAGAAAAAGTCAATACAGGATGCCGACCTTGAAGCGATTATGAGCGATGAGATTCGCGCAATCCCCTCTGTCTTTGAACTCGACTATATTCAGGTGGTCAGCGGAACAAAAATCTCACCGACAACAACGGTCGGAATTCGGACGGAAGGTAAAGTTATTGAAATGGCATCAACCGGAGATGGACCCGTTGATGCAGCGTTCAAAGCCATCAGTAAAGTTGTTGACATTCAACTGAACCTCATCGACTACCAGATACGATCTGTAACTGAAGGTGAAGACGCTATCGGTGAAGTCTCGTTGAAGGTGCAGGACAACGGAAATATCATTACCGGACACGGTGCCAGCACAGACATCATTGAAGCGAGTGCACGCGCATATATCCATGCTGTTAACAAACTCATTCAGATCCGATCTGAAGGATAGTATTCGTTAGTTGTTGGTTATAAGTTATAATTTATAACCAACAACTAATAACTACCTACCAATCCTCAACCAGTTGCACGAGCAACCTAACCCCATAACCCGACGCGCCTTCAGGAATATACGTAGAGCCTTTCATACCCCAGGCAGTCCCGGCGATGTCGAGGTGAACCCACGGATAGCCTTCGGCGAACTTCTTCAAGAACGCACCACCCGCAATCGTGCCCGCACCACCATCCCCGATGTTTTGGACATCCGCAACCTTGCTTTTAACGCCTTCATCGTAATCGTCCCAAAGGGGTAATTCCCAGACGCGCTCATGTGTCTTGACCGCAGCCGACTTCACCTTTGCCATCAGTTCTGGATCCGTGGTCATCGCGCCAGCGGCGATATGCCCTAAACAGGTAATCACAGCACCCGTGAGCGTGGCTAAGTCGATAACGCCTTTCGGATTATACTGCGCCGACCAACCGAGGGCATCCGCTAACACCAATCGACCTTCTGCGTCTGTGTTGAGAATCTCAATCGTTTTCCCACCGTAGGAGGTAATAACATCACCCGGTTTAATAGCCGTTCCACTGGGCATATTCTCAGTCGCAGCAACGACACCAATCACGCGCACATTCGGTTTGAGCTGCCCAATGACCTGCATCGCACCAATCACAGCAGCAGCACCCGACATATCGTGCTTCATCTCGTGCATACCGCCGCCAGATTTCAGGGAAATACCGCCTGTATCAAAGGTGATACCTTTTCCGACAAGCACGACAGTATCCTGCCCTTCACCGTCTGGAACGTATTCGAGGATAATAAAGCGTGGTTCTTCAGCACTCCCTTGTGCAACAGCGAGAAGGGTTCGGAACCCTTTTTCTTCCAACGCCGCTTTGTCAAAAATTTCGCAACCGAGTCCGACGGTCTCCGCTACCGCCACCGCCTTATCAGCGAGTTGTATCGGTGTGAGGTGATTGCTCGGTTGATTACTCAAATCACGGGCAAGAAGCGTTCCATTGGCTATCACTTTTCCGCGTTGGACAGCATCTTCCACCATTGCCCGGCTCTGTTCGTTTTCAGCTAAGAATGTCAGGGATTCAATTTGTTTCTTCTCATCATCATCGCCACTTTCGGTTTTATGCGCATCGAACTGATAGAGCGAAAGGAGACACGCCTCCGTAGCCCCTTGGATTATTTCTGGTGTGGCTTCTATCGGGATGGGAATGCTAACCGTCCTTAAACCCATGTCCCGTATCGCCCGTGCAGCCTGTCCCGCTGCTTGGCGTACCCTCTCAGGTGTGAGGTCATGGTATTCACCCAAACCCACCAATAGTATACGCGGCGTACTGATAGCCCCGTTTGTATACAGCCAACTCGTCGTTTTATGCTTACCTGTGAAGTCTCCGAGGTTCATGAGTTCGCGAATCCGACCACCGAGTGCCTGTTCTATATTTTGAAGTGGCGCACTATAGAAATCCGGGTTTTCCAGCACACCTATAGCAATAACATCGCTCTGCTCTTGACTAAATCCGCCTGTTTTGACAGTAATATTCATAAATGCTCCTTTCTATGTTTATGGTTGTTGGTTGATAGTTGATGGTTCAATCAACGGTATGAATGTCTTAATAGCATTCCCCGGGTTATGAGTTAAGAGTCTGCCTTCACAGGGAACCCTCTTCACGGATAACTATTAACTATTCAAAAAGCGCGGCCACCTCGCAAGAGAATCCTTTGACGACTTCTTCTCCGCTAAGTGTGTCATCCCGCGTGAGTACTGTGATGTCTGTTTCTGAACGGTAAACAGTCACTGTTTTAGAAGGAGGTTTAATCACCCATACTAACTGTGTGCCTGCCTCAAGGTAAGCGAAAGCCTTTTCTTCAACTTGGTACAACTTGTCCGAAGGCGAAACAACTTCCACGGCAAGGTCTGGCGGGACTGGAGATGTTTTGCGCTGATCGTCAGGAAGCCGGGCATTTGAAATAAAGGCGATATCAGGGACCAGCATCCGTTCGCCAACACGGAAACCTGTATCTGATATAAGGACACGCCCAAGTTGGTTTTCGCGGACGTACAAGTGTAACGGCGAACTTAGGTTCACGCTAATGTACCCATGTTCCAATGAGGTTGGTGGCATCGACACTAATTCTCCTTCAATGTATTCATATCCTTCTAAATCGCTTTCGAGGAATTCCGCTAACGTCATTTTGGGACTCTCATGCGGAAGACGCTCAGGCGGGAATTGACGAACCTCTTGGGTGTCCATTTTTGCGCTCCTATTATGGTAGATTTTAGAATGATCTAAGTAATTCTATACGCCTAAGTCTTTCGCATTCCTGTCAAAACGACCAGAGGTTCCTCGCTCGTAACAGTAATTGAATGATAGGTATTCGCAGGAACATCCATCCGATCCCCGGCTTCAACAGTCCCAGTTGCCTCGGCAACTTTCACATCTGCTGTGCCAGACAGGACGCAAACGACTTCATCTTGGGTATGGATGTAGTCGAGATACGCACCCCCCGGACGGCCACTCCATTCATAAGCACTGAAACCCTCAGATTGTAACTCCTGTTTTAAAGCGTCCACATTCGCGTACTGTTCAGTCCAGCGTGATTTCCAATCCACAGCGTCTCTCCTTGACTCCGTTTATTTAGCAGTATTTTGTAGCGCAAACTTTTAGTTTGCAGACGCATAGACACAATCTAAAAGATTATGATACAAGGATAGCAACATGGGTTATATTACACTCTCGTGGCACAAACCCCTCTTAACCGATAACTGAAAATTAATAACCAACTAAAGCGGTTCCAACCGCACTGGACACACCTTCAATTCAGCCGTGTGAGTAACCGGGTCGTAGCCAGAACCCGTCAACATATTGACCGGCACATCCGCAAAACTGAAACTGGCGAAAACCGTGCCACGCGGCGAACGAGCCGTCGCTTTGACTTTGATGTTGATACTCCCCCGCGCGCTGCTCATCCGACACCACTCCCCGTCTGCTAATTGCCATCTCTCAAGATCAACGGGATTGACCTCCAAGGATTCTTCCGGTAAGAGGTAATCAATCCCTTCCGCTCTCCCTGTTTGCGTTCGCGTGTGATAGGACTGTAGACGTCTCCCTGTTGTGAGCCATACCGGGAATTCTTCGCTAATCGTCTCAGCAGGATCTCGGTAATGGACATTCGAGAAGATACCGCGTCCATTGACAAACGTCTCCTCGTGAAGCCTCGGTGTCCCCGGATGTTCTTTATGCGGGACGGGCCATTGATACTCACCTCTCTCAATGCGGTCCCAATCCAATCCAGCATAGATAGGCGAGACTCGACAGAGTTCGTTGAAAATCGGTTTTGGCGTATCGAAGTCAAAACCTATAAACCCAAGACGTTGGGCAATCTGACAGATAATCCACCAGTCCGGTTTAGCATCACCTGCGGGCGGTACTGCAGCACGCATCCGTTGGACGCGACGCTCTGTATTCGTACATACACCATCTGTTTCACCCCATGCCGTTGCTGGTAGGATAACATCAGCAAGCTCAGCAGTCTCAGTCAGAAAGATGTCAATGACAACAAGATGTGCTAATGAACGCAGCGCGTGTTCGCAATGCTCTCGATCCGGGTCAGAAATTAGCGTGTTCTCACCATCAATCAGCATCGCATGAATGCTATCACCGCACAGTTCTAACGCCGTCACTTTCGTGATACCCTTCTCTAAGTCAATCTCTCTGCCGTATTCCGCTTTAAACTTCGCTTGATGTGCTGGATCTGTGACAGCTTGGAAGCCGGGATAGTTATTTGGTAATGCCCCACTATCCCCTGCCCCTTGGATGTTGTTTTGCCCACGCATCGGGTTGATACCCGTTCCCTCTCGTCCAACATGACCGGTCATCAAGGCAAGATTGCACAGGCTTTGGACATTCTCAACACCACAAATATGTTCTGTGATTCCTAATGTGTAATAGATAGCACCCTTGTTCGCGCTGCCATACCACATCGCTGCTGTCTCAATATCCTTTGCAGGCACACCCGTAATTGTTTCCGCCCATTCGGGTGTCCATTGACTGATATGTTCAAAGAACGCATCAAATCCGGTCGTGCGATTTTTGATGAAGTCTTCGTCAATCAAGCCTTCACGAGCGATAACGTGTGCCATGCCGAGAAGTAGGGCTGTATCTGAACCGACGCGGAGAGGCAAGTAAAGATGCGACATCTCCGCCAATCCGATGCGTCTCGGATCCGCCACGATCAACTTCGCACCGCGGGCGACCGCCTTCTTAAGTCCCGTCGCTGCAACCGGGTGACACTCGGTCATATTCGTACCGATACAGAAGATAACATCCGGTTTCTCCATATCCACGAGCGGATTAGACATCGCCCCACGTCCGATTGTCGCTGCCAGACCGGCAACGGTCGGGGCGTGTCAGGCACGGCTACAATTGTCGATATAGTTCGTCCCAAACCCCGCACGGATAAACTTCTGCATGAGATACGCCGCTTCGCTCGGTGCGCGCCCAGAAGCAACACCGTAGACGCTATGTCTACCGTGTTCAACATTGACCTTTCGGAAGCCTTCGGCGGCACTATCAAGTGCGTCATCCCATGTAGTTTCGTGGAGTTCACCGTCATCACCGCGAACAAGAGGCGTTTTCAACCGATCGGGATGTTGAACGAAGTCGTAAGCGAACTGCCCTTTCACACAGAGCGCACCCTGATTCGCAGGTCCGTCCATAGCGGGGTGGATACCGACAATCTTTTCGTTTTGCGTCAGCATATCAACGGAACACCCGACCCCGCAATACGGACAAATCGTGCGCGTCTTCTCAGGAACAGCCTCCGCAACTTCATCAACGGCACGGAATGCCTTTTTGTCAGCGAGTGCACCGGTCGGACAGGTCTGAATACACTGCCCACAAAACGTACAGGCAGAGTCTTTGAGAAGTCCATTAAATTCGGTCGTAATCTGGGTATGGAAGCCGCGATTCATGACGTTAATGGCGTGGTCACCCTCTTGCTCAGCACAGACGCGGACACACCGATAACACGAGATACAAAGTTCATAATCTCTGAGAATAAACGGATTGTCATCATCGGCTTTACTTGTGCCGGATATTGCACCCGTGATACGTCCGCCGTTAATTTCGTACCTGTCGCGGAGGTCAGCAAGTTCCGCTGAGGCGTAGCCGCGCAATGGAGAGACATCAACTTCGCGATTCTCACCGACAACCATTTCAAGCAACGTCTTCCGATACGCCTCTATTGTATCGGTTGAAGTGCGAACAACCATACCAGGCGTGGCTTTGGTTGTACAGGATGCAACAGGATTTCGCGCACCTTCTAATTCAACAATACAGAGGCGACATCCTCCAAAGGGTTCAAGCCTCGGATCGTAGCAAAGCGTTGGAATTTCTTTCTGATGACGTTGTGCAACCTCAAGGATGGTTTCATCCTCAGAGAAAGAGACTTCAACACCATCAATTTCTATTGTATGTCTCATCGCGATAAACCTCAAAGTGTCGCGACCTGAGGCCGCTTCTACCGAACAGGCTATTCCTCTCCACTAAAATCGATTTGTGGAACCTCTAATGTGCCAGCTAAAATTTGCTCTCTCGCTTCCTCAACCTTTTGCTGAACTTCTTCAGGTACCTGATCCCTCAGTTCTGGGTTATAAGTCAAAGCGATTGCGCCACCGGTTGTCATTGTGAAGACATAGAGTTTGGATTCAAAAGTCCCCTCTTTGACTGCCGTCGCGAGTTGTACATAGGCTCTCGGTGTAATGACGGCATTCGCAAGCACTGCACGCGGGGAAACAGCACTTTGATCTCGGTTAGCACCGAAGGAATAAACGGTTTTCCCAGAATCCTGCGCCAAGACGACGGCTTCAAACACACCAATTCCCGCTTCGTTGGCGTTATGAAAAATAAAATCAACGCCTTCTTGTATCTGGGCAAGTGCCAATTCCTTTGCCTTCGCGATGTTTTCCCAGTCTCCTACGTAGGCACGTTGCACAACCGCGTCAGGATTAACGCTTTTTACGCCCCCTTCAAACGCCATAAACGTGCTGCTACCAGATGGAAGCTCCTGCCCGCCAACAATACCGATCTTGTCTGTTTGGGTCATCATACCTGCTATCATACCCAAGAGGTAGGTGGCTTGTTCAAGCCGAAAGACAATCGGCGCGACATTCTCACGAACAGCACCGCTTGCTCCGGCAGACGTAATAAAGACGATTTCAGGGTAATCTTGTGCAACGGCTATGGCTGCTTCCTGATACTCGTAACCATGCCCGAAGATAAGGTGATAGCCATCCATAGCATAAGCACGAAAATCTGCTTCCCAGACAGATGGCGTTAAACTCTCAACATAGTCTATTTCGGCACCGAGTTCGGTTTCAATAGCTTTCAATCCATCGTGTGCTAAAGCATTCCACCCTTCGTCAGTGATGGCACCCGGAAGCAGCATACCGACTTTGAGCGTTTCAGGCGCAGGCGGAGAGACAATTTTGCCACTATCCGGAACCCTCTCACACCCTAATATGAAACCGATTGCCAAGAAACATACAATAAGCGTAGGATTTACGATCCTATCTCGCAATTTCCAGCAATTCTTTTTCATTTACGACTATTCCTCTGCGCTTTCACTGAAATCAATCTGCGGCACTTTCAATTCGCCAGCAAGGATTTTCGCTTTGGCATCCTCAACGGCTCTTTGCACATCTTCCGGCACCTTATCCTTCAATGCCGGACTATAGGTAAGCGTAATCGCTTCGTCTGTTAGCATGTTAAAGGTATAAATCTGTGGCTTGAATTTGCCTTCTTTAATGATCTTGGCAATCTGCACAAACGCGTCGGGTGTAATTACTGCGTTCGCAATCACAGTTGGGGATATATCGCTCTTATCCCGGTTCGCGCCGAACGTGTATACCATCCTTCCCTCTTTTTCGGCAGTTTCAGATTTGTTAAAAATCTCAGCCGCCTCGTATGCACCAAGTCCAGCTGCGTCAGCATTTGGAAAAATAAAGTCAACGCCTTCGCTAATTTGCGCGAGTGCAAGCTCCTTGCCTTTGCCGATGTTTTCCCAATTCCCCACGTATACCCAAGATACTTCTGCATCAGGGTTCACGCGCTTCGCACCGCCTTCAAACGCCATAAATGTGCTATTCACAGACGGGATATTCTGTCCACCCATAACACCAAGCTTATTCGTCTGGGTCATCATGCCAGCAATTATCCCTAACAGATAGGCGGGCTGCTCAACACGAAAGTTTGCTGCCGAGATGTTATCGGTAATCGTGCCACCCGAAGAGGTAATGAAAATCGTCTCAGGAAAATCTGGTGCGACTGCTTTCGCCGGGTCCTGAAACTCATACCCGTGTCCAAACACCATATTGTAACCATCAAGGGCATAAGCGCGGAACTGTTCTTCCTGATCCGTAGGGGTCCGAGTCTCAGCGTGGCTGATCTCTGCGCCTAATTCTTTTTCAATCGCTTTAAGTCCTTCATACGCCAAAGCATTCCAGCCTGCGTCACTAATTGAACCCGGAAGCAGCATAGCGACCTTAAATTTCTCATGCTCTTTTGCGTCAAGACGTACGTTCCCGATTAATACGAATCCCACTATAAAAAGGCATACACATAAAGCAGAATATGCAATGTTATTTCGTAACTTATAAAATATTTGTATCACGTCAAAATTTCCCTTCTTTGTAGAAATGTTTGATACAAGTATAGCACGTTTACGTGGAAAAAGTAAAGTGCTAATATTGTCGGCTCGGGAAAAAATCTTTGACATATTTCCAAAAAATGTGCTATAATGTCTTTAGCACGAGTCAGCAGTTTAGGTTAATAACAAAGAAAATAGGACGTGAAGTCAGAAAGGGGAAAGGCAGTGAACGACAACCAACTGACGACAAAAGATATGTTCGAGATATTGCGATCCGATATTTCGGAACTCAAGACGCAGGTCGCATCCGATATTTCAGGTGTCCGATCAGACATACAGGCTTTAGATGATCGGCTTCGGAGAGTTGAAGAAACTGTCGCCGGAACAAAAGCCGTCGCTACGTATCAGAAACAGCTGGTCGACTGGCTATTCCGGATCGCCGCGGTGATAGGGGTCGGCGGGGCACTCAAGGCGTTCCTTTCCTAATCTAATACTGTTTCACGTTTATAGTAGATATTAGAATTAATTAGACATTTTTGCGTAGATCCTATGCAAATCGAACATCTATCTGTTATAATCTTTTCTGTTCAGCCTTTTACTTTCAAGCCTCCCACAGGCACAAAAGAAGCCTCCCATCGTCGGAATACCATTGGTGCTTTTCTATAAGGAGGGAACGCCTACGTGCCGCATCCCATGAAAAACAATTTTGAAGTTAAAATAAATGCCAAAACGCATTTGGTCTTCCAAAGCGAGACAGGACGCTGCTTAGGCGGCGTTGGCGCGAATTTTTACCGACCCTTCGTCTTTCCGTTCTACACACCTGCAGGACATACTGTCGTCCAAGAATTCGCCTTTGATCATCCCTTCCACAACGGTATTTTCGTCGGACAAGGACCCGTACAGGTCGGCGATAGGGAAGCAGGTTTTTGGGCATCACCACCCCGCCGTTCCTTTACAGACAAAGTCTTTGAGAAATTAGGACGGATGGACACGCAGAAAGACATTGACATCACTCCCCATGAGACCGGTGTTCAGTTCGTTCAAAACGTTATCTGGCGGGATGAACACGAAGAACCGTTAATCGACGAAATTCGGACGGTTAATCTTTATGCCCTCAGTGATGCCACAGTCTGTGATATGACGAGTGAAAAAATTGCATCTTACGGCGCGGTTACCTATCCACAGACAAAATTTGGGAGCATCGGCATCCGTGTTGAACCGAGACTCTTGCCTGTTATGGGGGGGATCGTACTCGGAGACGACGGACGCAAAGGCGGTGTTGAAGTCGTTCACGAAGGCGAATCAGATTTCGTTGCCTACCAGAACATGCTAACCGGACACGGGCAGTTCGGGGTCTTAATGAGCATACTCGATCAAGGTGTTCGTGGCCCCTGGTTCATTCGGGATTACGGAATGGCACTCTATAATCCAACGTGGACGGGTGCAATATCTACATCAGCAGGTGAACGTTGGAAAATCGCACTTCGAGTTATCGCTTATGATGACGAACTGACACCAGCAAGAACAGAAAAGTGGGTGTCCCCATGAATAGAAACCATCCGCGGTTAGCGTTTTTTTAGAATCAATTCGGAGTTGCTGCCAGTATTTCAATTGTTAAAAAGCTTTTCATCCCTAGTAGTCTGTCACATCTAAACTGACAGGTCGTTCGTAGTAGGGCAATTCATTGCCCGTTTCTGACGTGCGATAAATCGCACTACTACGAACTGGGGTTCCCATCATTTGAAAGTTGACAGAACACTAGAGTATAGTTAGACTTAACCAAAAACCATCGTGAAACGAAGTGGAACGATGACCAGATTAAATAGTTTAAAAAGTATCCTTGAACTTCGGAGTATCACAAAAACCTTCGGCGACATCGTCGCAGTTGATAGCGTTGATTTTGAATTACAAGCCGGTGAGATCCACGCCATCTTAGGCGAGAACGGTGCCGGTAAGTCCACGCTGATGAATCTCATCTATGGACTCTACCAACCATCAGCAGGACGCATTTATGTCACGGATCGCGAAAACTGGCGGTATAGATTACACGCCAAGTCACCACGCGATGCGATCGCCAACGGTATCGGTATGGTGCATCAACATTTCATGCTGATTGAAAACCTCACAGTCGCCGAAAATATCGCCTTGGCTCTTGGACAACTGCGGACAGATAGGAAGGAGGGGTTGAAATCTCTTTTCGACGCTTCCACGCTTCCATTCTTCCACTCCCTTTGGTTCAAGAAGGAGGAGGCTATTCATATCACTGAAGCACTCTCCGAACAGTTCGGCTTGAGTGTTGATCCAAGTGCGCTGGTCCGCAGTCTATCCGTGGGCTTAAAGCAACGCGTAGAGATCCTAAAAGCACTCGCTGTTGATGCGCGTATCCTAATCCTTGACGAACCCACAGCCGTCCTCAGCCCACAAGAGGTCGAAGGTTTCTTCACGGTCCTTCGCAAACTCCAAGCAGACGGTCGCGCCATCATCTTCATTAGCCACAAAATGAAAGAGGTTTTAGAGATTAGCGATAGGATAACCGTTTTAAGGCGCGGTAAAAAGGTCTATCTTGGTCCGACCGGAGAACTGACTGCACGGGAACTCGCAAGGGAGATGGTTGGAGAAGACATCGAGGATGTCCAACGTTCAGCCAATTCAGAACATGAAAACGAGCCGCCGGAAACCGTACTCCAACTTACAAATCTGACAGTCCTCGGTGATCGCAATGAGGTCGCAGTTTCTGATGTCTCTATGGAGACCCACCGCGGCGAAATCGTCGGTATCGCTGGCGTTGATGGCAACGGGCAGCGCGAACTCGCCGAGGCAATCATAGGTTTACGACACACCGCATCTGGAACGATAAACATTTTAGGTGCTAACCCTAAAGGCACAAAAGCTGTGCGACAGCGCGGGGTCGGCTATATCCCTGAAGATAGACAAACAACAGGTGTCATTGCAGCCTTCTCAGTCACGGAGAACCTCCTGCTAAACGTAACACACCTCAGAAACCTCGCACACTATAATATCCTCAACCAAAAGCAAAAACAAGAAATAGCGGTGCAGCTGATCGCCGATTACGACATCCGTCCACCTATCGCTGATATTCCTGCATCATCTCTCTCCGGGGGCAACCAACAGAAAATCGTCCTTGCCCGAGAAATCTCGCTGCAACCCGATCTCCTTATTGCCGTTAACCCGACACGCGGTTTAGATGTCAACGCCGCGCACTACGTCCATGAGAATCTATTGGCACAACGCGAGAAAAAAAAATCCGTTTTATTAATTTCAACAGAACTTGACGAGGTTTTACTATTGAGCGACCGGCTCTACGTTATGTCCAGAGGCACACTCATCGAAGCCACTGAACAGCGCAATGACATTGAGGCACTCGGATTATTAATGACGGGGGAAGGGTTATGAAAAGAATCAACCTTCGCTGGGCTCTAACACCTGCCATAATCCTCGTAAGTGCGTTTGTTACAAACGCCATCATAATGTTGTTATCCCACTATAACCCGCTGGAAGCCTATCAGGCAGCCGTAAGTGGCGCTTTCGGCAACGGACGCAAGTTCGGAGAGACACTCGTGAAAAGCACACCGTTTTTGATGGCTGGGCTTTCGGTCGCGATGGCATTCCGATGTGGAATCTGGAATATCGGTGCCGAGGGGCAATTTCTGATAGGTGCACTCACAGCGACGTGGTTCGGAACAAAACTCGCTCCAATTTTCCCGCAAACCCCGTGGATTGCCGTGCCAATTTGTCTCTGCTTCGCGGCATTCGCAGGTGGAATCTGGGGACTCATTCCCGCAGTTCTCAAGGTGACGCGCGGGGTCAACGAAGTTATCAGTACGATTATGTTGAACTACGTCGCCCTTCATCTGGTGGGTATGATGATAGACGGAGGGCCATTGCAGGAAGCGGCGCAACGCGGTCCACAGAGCGACCGAATAGCCGAATGGGTGTTCTTGCCTCGCATTATTCCACCGCATCGGGTCCACCTCGGCATTATTCTCGCTGTGGTACTGGCGATTATCCTTACGTTTGTCCTCTTTCGGACGGCATTCGGATTTCAACTCCGCGCCGTAGGAGAAGGCGCAGCTGCAGCAGAAGCCGCAGGAATCTCGATTGTTCACAACACCCTCCGCGTCTTTTTCATCAGCGGCGCACTTGCAGGACTCGGCGGCGCAATTGAACTCACTGCATTGACCCGCCGACTCTTTCTCAACTTCTCACCCGGATACGGTTACACGGCAATTGCTGTCGCACTGTTAGCGAAACTGAATCCGTTGGTAACGGTCGCTGCTGCCCTTCTATTCGGTGCTTTGACGACGGGTTCGTATAGTATGCAGCGGGAGGTCGGTATCTCTGACAAAGTAACGCTGGTGATGCAAGCGACAATCCTACTTTTCGTTATCGGTTATAGTTCTGTTCAATTGTTCCGCAAGCGTGCCTCCTCGCATTCTGAGGTGAAAAAAGAAGAGGCATGAGCAGAGGATCGGTAAACTCAATTATTGCGTTGATTTTCAGGAAATCTTGACAAAATACTTACCGTCCATTACAATTATATTGTACCATTTCTAAAAGTTTATCTCGCATTAACCGAACCCACTCACGTCACACCCAGTAGGTGCGGTTTCTAACCGCACCGAGCAGTGCTGAAAAATAGCCAACCTTTTAAGAGGAATTATCAATTAGAATTGGTATTATACTAAAGTTTGGATAATTCGCGTTGCATGCAAATCGATTTTTCAAGGGTATCGCGCTTTTTTTGATCTTGATACAGACATAATAAGGAGAACAAGGATGGCGATGTTTGAAAAGGAAGGATGTCTCGGCTATGTCCCGACCGAAGAACACAGCCTCTATCCAGAAACTGACGGTAAACCGATGGCAGCAAGTGACGAGCATAGACGTGTGTTGATAGGGATCCTCCGAGGACTTGAGTCGTTTTTTCGTGACACCCCAGATGTGTATGTCTCTGGGGATATCCTGATGTATTATGTTCAAGGGGACCCGCGTCGCGTCGTATCGCCGGATGTACTTGTCACTTTCGGGATAGGTCGGAAGGCGCGTCGGACGTATCAGGTCTGGGTAGAAGGCAAACCCCCAGATTTCGTGATGGAGTTGTCGAGCAAAACCACATATCAAGGAGACTTGACGGAGAAGTTAGATCTTTACGCTGAGTTAGGGGTTTCGGAGTATTTCTTGGCGGATATAGAAGGTCTGTATCTACCTTCGCCTTTGATGGGTTTTCGGTTAGTAGCCGGTCAGTATCAGGCAGTGTCGCCGGATGCGGCTGGTAGCATTCACGCGTTGAGTCTGGGTTTAGATGTGCATTGTGTGGACGGGGATTTACAGTTTTATGATCCTGTCAAAGATGAATGGCTTCAGCTGCCCGAAGTGGTAGCAGAAACCCGTGCTGAGGAAGCGACTGTCCGTGCTGAGGAGGCGACTGCCCGTGCTGAGGCGGAGTCGCTCGCCCGCCAGGAGGCGACCGTCCGTGCGCAAGCTGCGGAGTCGCTCGCCCGTCAGGAGGCGATGGCTCGCGCTGAGGCAGAGTCGGAAAACGCACGCCTCCGCGCCGAACTCGCCCGATTACGAGGCACCAGAAGTAATAGTTGAAAAAATGTTTGAAGATATTCTTTCAGCAACAATTCGGGGAGCAACCCCACTCCTACTCGCCGCATCAGGTGAGGTCATCTCCCAGCGCGCCGGTGTGCTGAACATCGGTATCGAAGGGATGATGCTCTTCGGGGCATTTTTCGGGATGGTTGGCTCGTTCTACACAGCAGAACTCGTTATGATTGCACCGTGGTTCGGGCTTTTGATGGCAGGACTCAGCGGGCTTCTCGCCGCCGCACTCTTTGCGCTATTCGCAATAAGACTGCGTGGCGACCAAGTCATCATCGGCACAGCAATGACACTCTTGGCATTAGGATTGACTGAGGTTATCTATCAGCAGCTCTTTGGCGAAACAGGAATGGCACAAGGCGTACCAGCGTTTCAGCAAATAGATATTCCTCTGCTCTCACAGGTCCCTTTTATCGGGAGTGCGCTGTTTGCACACAATGTTCTCGTCTACATTGCATTCTTGTCGGTGC
Organism: Candidatus Poribacteria bacterium; assembly: GCA_028820845.1. Classification (NCBI taxonomy): domain Bacteria; phylum Candidatus Poribacteria; species Candidatus Poribacteria bacterium. Next base: position 24,913 of record JAPPII010000123.1, on the reverse strand, counting down.
CTTGTGTCTATTTCTTCCTCTACCATACGCAACCGGGACTCCGCATACGCGCCTGCGGTGAGCATCCAAGAGCAATCGCCGCTGCCGGTGCTAACGTCCTCCGTCTGAGAACAATGTGTTTATTATTCGCCGGAGCGATGGCAGGTATCGCTGGCGGCTATCTCTCCCTCGCCGATGTCCCGTATTTTACACCCGGCATGACAGTCGGTCGTGGGTTTATTGCTTTAGCGATTGTCATCTTTGGGAAGTGGCATCCTGTGAAGGCGTGCGGTGCAGCGTTGCTTTTCGGACTCGGTACAGCCCTCGATGCACGGTTTCAAGCACTGGGATGGGGTATTCCGTATCAGGTATTCTTAATGCTACCTTACGTCCTCTGCTTAGCAGTTTTAGCAGGTTTTGTCGGGCGTGCCGAAGCACCCCTCGCGTTAGGAAGACCCTACGAACAATCAGAGTAGTTAAGCGTTGTTCGCTTATCGCGTACCGTTCTTCGCGATTCGCGGTATGCGGTCCGCTATCTGCTAATTAAAACGTACTCCCAAGACGCAGGTGAAGCCTATTCGTAACAGTGGCTGGAGCGTATCCAAACGGAATCGCATAATCGATGCCAGCAGTCAAAGCACCTAAATCCACATAAACTCCAGTACCGACGGAAGATGGCAGACGCGTTGAGGTGTTAGCATCCTCCAACGAACCCCAGACATTTCCCGTATCAAAAAAGACAGCACCGCGGAGCGCAGAATAGATCGGAAACCGCAGCTCTGTATTAAAAATGAACTGCACATCGCCACGATGAATACCCGTCCTGTCTGCTGGACCCAGAGAACGTTCCGCATAGCCTCGCACCGTCGTACTACCGCCCGCCCAAAACCGCTCAAAAGAGATGAGTTCCGCCCGTCGATTGGAACGCAAGCCACTCGTAACACCCAGTCGAAGGGCCGTCGCTAACACAAGACCACCCACAAGCTTCTGATAATAACGTGTGTCGGTTGTTGTTTTGACGAAACCTGTTTCCCCTTGCAAAAAACCACCCGCATATTCAAGTGTAAGTGCATTATACATACCGTCTGTAGGGTTTAGGTATCGCACACGGCTATCATAGGTCCAAGAGAAACGCAAACTACTGACAGTCGTCTGATACGGATCCCATTCTTGCAATAGGGCAGACACCGGCTGGTCGTCTTGCATCAGGGGTGGAACCGGTTGGCTCAAGTCTCGGTAGCTATATCGTAAATCAACGTAGTCAAATTGCGATAGTCGCCTACTGAGGATGAAACTCCCTTGCAGTGCCCGCACGTAATCGTCTATCTCCAATTTCCTCGCAGATAACTGTAGACTGCCACGCGTGCGTCCGATAAGCCACGGCTTGGTGAGCGTTGCATTCAAGAGATACCCTAACTCATTCCGCCATCCGATCCCCGCACGCAAGCGTCCTCGGATGTTCCTCTTAAACAGAAAATTGCTGTCCGTCAACTCACCTGTCAAGCGAGGACCCTCTGCCAAACTATAGCCACCACCGATACTATACGCTCGCGACTCATGTTTCTCTACTCTTATCGAAACGGAATTGGTTTTAAGATTTTCTCCGACCTCATTTTGACCCGTGAGTTGTTCGATTCTGAGACGCTCCGCCTGGACACCACGAAAAAGTCCCAAACTGTAGAGGCTTTGTTGCGCACGGCTTAACTTCGCCGATGTCCAAAGCGTTCCTTCAAGATGTCGGACCTCCCGTTCAAGCACATGCTGCATTACCACATCCGTATCACCTTCAAAATAGAATCTTCCAAACGCCACCTGTTCACCTTCTGTAACCACAGTAAGGCGGAGAATACCGTGTTCAAAAACTTCAAGGTGCGTTGCCCGTTGTATCAGTGTATAGCGAGGGTTACCCTCAAAGTCTTGGAGGCTCCAGCGTTCACCAACATTGGTAGCTACGAAAACGCCTTCAAGTCCAAGGTTATGCTTTCTAAAGGTATTCCGAACTTCTAAGGGGAGTTTGCCTTCTGTGAGGGATGCCGAAAAATCACCTGCTGTTTGAAAAACGGGTGTTTCCGTCTCTGGCAGGTAGGTGCCAATGACGACGGCATCAATGTATCCGAGTTCACGATAGGCTTTCAGAATCGCATCTTGGTAGACATTCCGCTTGAGGGATGTATTCGGTTGTGGAAGTGGAAGTTCGTCTTGCAAGCGTTCGAGAAGCGTAGCAGTATCCAATGCCCAATTCCCACCGATGTCCCACCGGTGGATCATCTCCTTATGTTCCTCAACAATGATAATACGTATGCCGATTTCACCGACGGTCTGACCTTCTGATTTCTGTTTATCGAGGGTCGCTCTGATAGCCGCATTCGGATAACCCGCTCTCCCATATAAAAGACTCAACTTATGCACATCTGTATCAAGTTCTTGTTCAAAAAAAAACTGCCGCTGTTCTCGTCGGAACAGCCCTTTGGTGATGCGGGCTTGCAGATTCGGTATAAAACCTATAATCGGTTTTATCGTCATTTCCCGGAGGAGTTCTACATCCGAAAACGCACGATTCCCCGCAAAACTGACACGACTGACCACATATTGCATCCCAGGGTTAATCGTAAGCATGATTTCTGAAGCATCCACGACTTCCTCGTCCACAGTTGTGTCATGATAACCCGCCGCTTTAAAATAAGATTTTATCCGCCGTTCCCACACAGCAGTTGTGGAAGTAGTTATTAGCGGAACTATATCTGCCCTGAACGTATCTTGAAGCGATAAGGGAACTTCACCGTCATCCGTAACGAACTTAAAATTCACGCGCTTGCCTTCACTCACCTCAAATCGCAGCACACCGGTTTCACGGAAAAAGGTCGGTGCGATAGTAGCAGTCGGATAGTTATTTTCTCGATAAATCGCTTGCATCAATGCTACATCGGCATCCACACCGGATTTGTTATAAACCGGATGCTGCCGGCTGAAGGTGCAAGCGGCTTCAAGTCGGTACGTGGGAATAGCAGAATTTCCCTGAATTTGCAACTCCTTAATAGACGAGGCATCGCCCAAGGTTATCTCATAGATTAACCTGACGCTGGCGGGACGATGGTTCCCTGATTCCTGCGATTCAACTTCGGATGGGATATCTGAAACTGCGACACTTGCGCCAAAATACCCATAATCTTCGCACACCCGCTTAATACGGCTAATATCGGTCTTGATGATTTCAGGGATATATGTACCTTCCGGTTTCGATGTCAATACCTCGTCGATGGCGACTCTAAATTCACTGTCCGAAACACCGAGGATCATGATTTCTTCGATACGTGCGAAAGGGGTCAGTTGATAGGTTAGCGTAACCCCATCAATACCATCTTGGGCATAGACATGGATTTGAGCATACTGCTGTGTCGCGTAGAGTGCCTTAACGCTTTGTTGAATAGCGTACCGAGAGAACGCATCACCAATTCCTACCGCTGTCTGGTTTCTGAGAATGTTGAGTTGTTCTGTAGTTGACGTTACAGGTTGCTTATCAATCTGATATTCTATCTCTGCAACGCGCGTGCTTGTGATTTCTATGGGTGCGTCCGCATACACAGAGCTAAAAAAAAAGCAGCACAAGAATAGGATAAAATAAGTCATTGGTTGTTAGTTTTTGGATTTTGGTTAAGAGGTTCCCACTACAATTTACCCCTTCATCAGCGCACACCAAGTTAAGTTAAATTGGCACCAGAGCCCTCTTAACTTATAACTTATAACCTAAAACAAATTAAAACCGCCCCTTAAACTCGATATCGACCCCATGTTCTCCTTGATCGTTAGTCTCAATTTTGATGGACATATTTTCGCCAAGTGGGTACTCTGCCTGATAACGCGCATCTTCCTCAAATGGACGCTGAACGCTAAACGTAAATCTACCAAACGTTCTTGAGATTGAAGTACTACGGAGCAGAAACGCTATGATATCTTCATGTGTCAGGACCTCGGCTGTTGTCGCAGTCGGCGCACTCAGTGTAAAATTTGGATTATTTAAGGTGCCGGTGAACGTCGCATAAACCTGGATATCTATAATACTCTCATCTCTCGGCAGGACCCCGCGAATACGGTTTGGGGTTCGGAGAAGGATATTCAAGGTCGGATCAAAATTAAAGGAATCCCGATTACTAATCGTCGAACCCTCTATAAATTCAAAAGGCTGTAAAACAAGACCTATTTTTCCATCACGTATCAACACATCCCCTGTGAAAACCGGTTGATTGATCGGACCGATGAGTTTCCCTAAGCACGCAATTTCAAAGTCTGTCGGTCCGGTAATCGACGAGAGAACTCGGAAATCGGATGGGATATTGATATCCAGATCCAAATATAAATCCCGTAGGATTGGATAATCTAACGCAACGTCGGCTTCTTTTATTGAAACCCCCGTGAGCCAATCTCTCACAATTTCCCAATTTTGCTGATAGTAGCCACTATCTATGTTCAAACTCCCTGTTAGGTATGGCTGCAGCAATTCGCCATGCAGACGGAATTCGGCAGAATTCAGGTTCGCCCGATACGCTTCTGACTGTTCAAAGACCACATCCGCGACATTAGCAGAAACATCCAGCACCGGCGGCGTTTGCCATATCCGTCTATCTGGCGGTGCGGTAATTGAACCTCGAATCGAAAAATTACCGCCATTCAATACACCATCGAACGCTGTAATGCTCGCCCCTTTTTCAGATAACCGAATTTCACCCACAGCCTCCTTAACATCAATGCCAGTATCTGGAAATTCAAGCCCTACAGCGTCAAAAGACACGCTGCCTATCGCTTGCGGTGCTTCAATCGTGCCTGTCAACTCAACGTGAATATTACCTCCCCCCGTTGCAGAGCCGAGTCCAGGCACCACAAATGGTAGCATGTCAAGGTCTGTTACGATAACATCCAGAATACCGTCCATCGGGGTCTGTTGAAATTCCTGCCAGATCGCTTCTGGTGCCTGTTGAAACCTCGTAATAAAAGGAATGAGCTCCAGTTGATAAGGCATCCTCCATGAGAAAGTCAGCAAATTTTCACCGAAGGTAACTTCAACATACCGTTTTTTTGAAATTTCCCACACCCCATTTTGATACCGAACCCGCCATCGCAGATCAATCGGCACATCGTGCAGATAAAGTTCAGCAGGATCGCTTGTATGTCGCCGGATTGTTATCTTCGGGTTCTCACTTGTTCCATTCAACTGTAAAGTCCCAGACAGCGCACCTGTAACCCTATAAGACAGAGGCCAAGTATCTGTCAATGCCGAGACATCGAAATTCGCCACCCGTAGTGCTACATCAAATTCACCGTTTGTCTGCCAGATGTCCCCAGCATCAATGCGCAATGTTGTTTTACCTGAGATCGTCCGATCATCGCCGAGGAGCCCTTCCGGCTTCCTGTCTTCGTCGCTAAAGGTCTGTTTGATTGAGAACGTATCTTGATTTTCAAGGCTGAACGCCTCGGTTAGCGTAACAGCACCATCACTGATGGCGATAAGGACGGGTTGCGGGTCTTGGAAATCGTAGTGCCGATTGAGTGACTTGAAAGCGAGTCGGACGCTATTAATCGATAAAATTCCATTTGAAACAGCCACAAGATCCACAAGCGAAGGCATCTCTTGAAGCTGCGGAACCGGTAGCGTCTCTCCAGCCGCAAAAAACCTGTCAAGAGGCACGCTGAGTTCTCTGAGTGAGACTGTTAGATGGCCTTCAATATCTTCCATAACCTCCACGGGTACAATCTCTCGCACCGTTGAACCGATCGGAAATTCTTCAAACCGCAGGCCCACTAATCTTATCCCTTTAGGAACCAATCCATCTAATACCAAGCGTCCACCTTGAAGTCTACAGGAACCCGACCCCATTTCAAACTCAAAATTCGGGACATCCACCCTATCTTCCTGGGCAGTCAGCCGGACCTTCATGTTTCGGATCGGTTCGTGGAAATTCTTTAAAACAAGTTGCAACGCCTCAAGAGATACATTCCCTACCAGATAAGGGGATTGCGTCGTACCTTGCAGTGCGACATCTATATCAACAGTGCCATCTGTTTGAGAAAAAAGCGTGTTGATACCGGGGAAAAAATCCAACGGTAGTTCACCTCCTCTGATGCGCAGATTGATCGGTGCTTCGAGATGGCGTTCAGAGAGGTCCATCGACACAAACGCCAAATTAAACGGAACAACGCCGCTAAGTATTAGTGTATCAGCACCATCTTTTAGCGAAACATCTTCAATCGTTATCTGATTGTTGCTGTACTGGAGGTTTCCTGTCCAAACCTTTTCATTCAGGGTCCCCTGCCATACGCCTGCGATAGTAGGTGCCTCAAGCGTACCGCCTACGCTGATGTGTACCGATGCACGCATTGTGGGAGACGTAATTTGTAGCGGAATCTCTACGGAGAGAGGCTCCGCTTTCCCGTTAGTAGATACCGACGCTGGATCCGAACGGAATAGGAGTGGCGCGCTATTCACGAGATGGAAATCATAGCCATCAAGAACAAGTTCATTGATTTCACCAATGACGGTTATATCTTTTGGGGCTAAACCCGTCCCGCTAAGTCTGACGTGTCCTGAAGCGACACCATAATCCGCAATTTCCACCTGCGATGCCGATACATCAATAGCGAACTGTATCGCGTCGGTATCTCGGCGTGAGAACTCCGCTGTTCCTTGCGCGCGATAGGTCCCAATACCCATCTGCCCGTTTGCCTCCACTGTTTCGATACGTATAGATTCTGAACCGAAATCGATATCAACACGCAGTTTTTCCAATGTGATAGACGGAACATAAGTTGTAAAATTAATCGGACGTTGAACTGCTGTTTCAGCATAGAGTAGTATATGCGGTTTAGCGAGTGTGCCGCCAATCTCCATGGAAACCTCTAACATCCCTGTTATTTCACTATCGGTAACCCCCATCGGCAATGTAGCGAGATCCAGCGCGATGGTGTCAACACGGAGATGCAGTTCGGAATTGTCAACTGTTTCAGGTTGAACGTCAATGGTACCTCCGACGTTTATAGTGTTGCCGAAAAATTTGAAAGCACAACCCTCAAAACGCAGGACTTCGTCTTGATACATAACCTTACCACCCGCATCGCTCATAATGACATCACTGACCTCGGTTTTCAATGTTAACCTTGGAAGTGTCCATTCTAATGCCAACACGGGAAGTGCTGGTGTCCCTGTTATGTCTATAGTATATCCACCCGTGCCATTCTGTGATACCGCATCAGGCAGCCCGAACACTCGAAGAAAGGGTACCAGTGTAAAACCGTCAGCCCCGCCCTGAAAATTCATCGCTTCGGTTTTCGCGTCAAAGGTGCCTGTCAGTTGAATAAAAGGATTTTCGTCTATTAAAGCGGTCCGCGGTTCGCGGTTCCCGGTCACCAGCGCGAGCGTCTCAATCGTCCATTTATCGTCTTTGAGGTGTAAGCGAATCGGTTCTGCGTTTGTGAACGGCATCCTGTGTCCTGCCGAGTTCTCGTAATGGAGTTGACTCGCGGCAATGTGAATGCCAACATCGTAAGGATACACCCTCTTTTCTTGGGATTCAGTAGATGCAGGTGCAGGTGCCAAGTCGGCTATCGTCCCACTTACAGAAACCCGTCCATCAGCGGTTCCCGTAACTGCCGCAAGCGTTGGGTGCAAGATACGTAGAAACGGAGCAACATCTATCCCCTTACTCTCTACAGTGAAACGGTACGGATTACCCTCCACCACACTCACAGTCCCTCTAATCCGACTTGTTCCATCAAAGCCGTGTCCCTGAAAATCATACCGGCTATCAGCCATCAGGGCGTTCCGCTCCGCTCCACTCTCAGCAGTCAGTAACCCCTTTGTGGCGGTAAAAACGTCTTCACCTGTCCCAAGGTTCTCTTGCTGACGGCTGATTGCTGACGGCTGATTGCCACTCTCCACAAGTTTACCGAACAGATACGCATCGCCGAGAAGATGCTTAACACCGCGTCCGGTGTCTAAATAGGTTATATCCGAGCAGTCCAATTCAACCCGAAAATCAGCATCCTCTGACTTCCTGAGTATCCCGATGAACCGAACATCGAACTCGCCTTCAAAAGGAAAATCGGCTATATTTGCGGCTTTAGCAATCTCTTCAAAGCGAACAGGCGCGTCGCTTTCCACTAAGAGATCAAGATCTGCGTTAGAAGCCACGGCAACGTTCATCGTAAGCCGCTGCCCACGCGTGGTTATCTTAAAATCGGAAATACTGATGTTGTAATCCTCAATTCTCAGGGGAAGCGTCAGCGGATCCAAATAGACTCCCCACGCCACACCATCAATGACGCTAAAGTCTGCTCGACCATCCAGATTGACGAGTGTCCCATCTAATTTGAGTTCGCCTCTGAGTTCACCCTCTACAGGATATTCCGCACCCAATAACAACTTTGGATAGTGCTGAACGTAGACAGGATTTGCGATGATACTGAACGCCGCTGGAAACTCGCCGCTAACGTCCACAGTCCCGTTAATCGTGGCACGACTTTCATATCGGCGGTCGGCTATCGGCGATCGACTATCAGTCATTGCGGACTCCAAAACCTCTGTGTCTGTCCTAAAGTCCTCTTGCTGACTGCTGATTACTGACTGCTGACTGCTACCCCTTAGCAATCCATCTTCAATAAATACCCGACCCTCTTGATACCGATAATTTCCCGTTAGAACGCCGAGCGGGATGTCGTTGAAGGTTGCGTCCGGCACTTCCAAAACCCCTTTGAGTATACCATCCGATGACAAGGTCGCAGACGATGTTCCTATACCTCCGATATCCGCAGTGTTGGCAATCTTTGTCAATGTGTCAAAATTGATACCCGTTGCCTGAATGTCCAAAACGTCCGGCTGCTCCAACGGAAAAGAGCCTGTAACGTCAATCGCGGCACCATCAAAACTGCCATGCACCTTCAATTCCCCGGCTGCAATCGTGCAATTGAACCTTGAATCTTCAATTCCAACTTCATTGAGCGTCGTTTCGGTCAACGCTATTTCACCGGCGAGCTTGAGATTTGAGAGGTTAGTACTGGTTCCACTGAATTTTGCTGTGCTTGAGAGGTGTCCCACGCTGTCTGAGAGGTATTCGGGAAGTTGAACAAACATTGACAAAAGTGGGATGAGTTGGACTTCTGTGGCATGCCATTGTCCAGTGTAATTAAATGGAGAGGTTGTTAACTGTTGGTATTGCTTCAGGAGTGTACCTTCTGGCGCGGTTTCTAATGCGATGCTTCCATCACCGGCTAAGGTACCATCGGCAATTTGTGTGCTGAGGGTTGTCAGTGTTAGCGTTGGGATGGGGGCGTGTTTAACATGCCCTTCAACCGCTAATTCTGCCAATGCTATTTTTCGACCACTATCTGCTTGGACCATAGAAAACGTCGGCATACTCACAGAAAACGCCTTAATATCTAAAGCGGAGTCTGTGCCTTCGGCTTCCAATTTCGCTTTTAGTAGACCTTCAATTTCTATATCTTCCCCAAGAAATTGCTGGACATCCGAGACATCCAATCTGAGATTGAGAACCGCATCCCAGGCAAAGCCCACACGGTCTTTGCTCTTCGCGGTGCCGCTCTCTCCCCGCCTAAATCCACCTTTGACTCTCAGTTCCGAATCGCCAAACGTGAAATAAAAGTCCTCTAACCGACTGCCATCCGCCAATAGCACAAAGTCGGCATCAAAGTTATTAATCGCTTTCTCAGCACCGTTGAAGGTTAGACTTCCCTTCCCAATCCGCAATTCTCCATCATGGTCCCACGTGTTAAGCTCCCCATTTATCCGAATAGAAATGTCGTTGATTGCTACATGGATATCTTGCTGTGTATCAAGGTAAGTAATTTTGCCACGATTCAGTCTAATCGAACCAGCGGCAAAATCAAAAGTCGCGGTTCGCGGTTCGCGGTTCGCGGTTCGCGGTTCAAGAATATGTGTAAGATTGAGACTACCGTCGAAATCCCGCACGACGTGAATCTGTGGTTCAAATACCTCCAGATTCTTCACCTCAAATCTGCGGCTTAGGAGCCCGAGCAAATTGTATTTGAGAACAACTTTCCTTGTGGCGACTACTGTTGGGGTTGGTTCTCCCCTCTTTGAAATTGAAACACTACCAATTGTAACGCTCCCTAAAATATTCCCCTTTATCTCACCAATGTCCACAGTATAGTCGTTTGTTATCCGATTTCTGAGTTCGACCTCAAGCCTCCCTTCTACCCACTCCAAGAAGGTGCCTGAACGGATAAAGAAAAATGCACCGCAGATAAATGCTATGCTCAGGAAAACGAACATTTTGATAAGGGTGGCAGGTCTCCAAAACCGCCTAATCTTGCTATCGGCTTTTTCCATTTTTCAGTTCCCAGTTACGCAAGTGTCACAAAACTCATCACTTTGGGGTAACAAGTTTGCCTATAATTGGCGTATGCCAAGAAGGGGTAATTGTTACAGAAACACTCTTAACCAACAACTATTAACTATCAACCATTAACCAAACCGTTCAAATGCAGCGTCTACAATCTCTGCTGTTGTCTGATTGGGTACGAGCGCATCCGCTTGAGCATTCCGATCAACCCTGAACCAAAGCAAATACTCAATATTCGCGATGTCCTTGTGAATCGGTGAATAGGTGAGTCCCATCAGGGTTGCGTTGAGTTTCTGGTTAACAAAAGCACTCAGGTTGTCTATCGTCTCAATATGCACCCATTTATCAGACACAACGCCACCCTTTTTGACGTGTGCTTTCCCCGCTTCAAACTGAGGCTTGAGGAGGGCGATAATATCAAGCGGTTCGCGGTTCGCGGTTCGCGGTTCGCGGTTTTGCTGTGTTAAAAGATTAACGACGCTCGGTAGCACTGTCCGCAAAGAAATGAAGGACACATCAATTACAGCAACAGAAATTTTTTTAACGGAAGATTGGAAGATTGGAAGATTGGAAGATTGGGGGACACCCTTCCTTCCCTGCTTCCTATCTTCCATTCCCTGCTGTTCTTCGCGGTTCGCGGTTCGCGGTTCGTGGTTTTCTAAATGTGACACCGTTAGATGCCGGATGTTCGTTTTCTCAATGGGTAGGACCTGTGGATGGGTGCGCAACTTCCAAGCGAGCTGCCCGTAACCGACATCAACAGCGTAGACAAACTTGGCACCGTGTTGGAGAAGACAATCCGTGAAACCGCCCGTTGATGCACCAACATCAAGCGCAACCCGATCCCGCACGTCCACGCCAAAAATAGATAACGCCTTTTCCAGTTTGAAACCGCCGCGACTTACGTACTTCTGCTGCGCCTGCACAACGACTTTCGCATCAGCAGGAACCTGTTGCCCCGGCTTAATCATGGAGTCGCCATTGACAGTCACCGCACCAGCAAGAATGAGACGTTTCGCCTGCTCCCGACTCTCCGCAAGTTGATGTGCTACTAAGAAGGTATCTATCCGTTGCATATTAACCAGCCATCATCTTCGCAGCGCGGGCGATTCCGTTCGCATCACACTGACACAACGCATAAAGATGTTGGACATCACCGTGCTCAATAAATTCATCTGGGATGCCGAGGTTCGTGACTTGCACGTTCGTAACATCGGCTGCAGCAAGTGCTTCCAAGACAGCACTACCAAAACCACCCATCACCACACCATCTTCAACTGTAATCACCTTGCCGATACTTTCTGCAAGCGGAACTATCGTCTCAGTGTCCAGCGGTTTCACAAATCGAGCATTAATAACCGTTGCCGAGATGCCCGAATCCGCCAAAGTTTGCGCCGCTTCCAATGCAGGATAGACGCGGTTGCCAATAGCGATGACCAACACGTCCTCGCCTTCCCGGATAATCTCGCTCTTACCAATCGGGAGTGGCTGGAGTTCCAATGCCATCTTTACACCGACACCCGTCCCACGTGGATAGCGAAACGCAATCGGACCACCTTCATAAACAAGCGACGTTTTCACCATCGACTGCAACTCGTCTTCATCTTTCGGTGCCATCACCACCATATTCGGAAGAGAACGGAGATACGCCAGATCGAAAACGCCGTGGTGCGTCGGACCGTCTGCACCGACAAGTCCGGCTCTGTCCAACGCAAAAATGACGGGAAGGTTTTGGATACACACATCGTGTAAAACTTGGTCATAACTCCGTTGGAGGAATGTCGAATAGATGGCAGCAACCGGACGCATTCCCTGCGCAGCGAGCCCCCCAGCAAACGTAACCGCACACTGCTCCGCTAATCCGATATCGAAACACCGACTCGGAAACACTTCAGCGAACTTATCAAGTCCGGTTCCACCCGGCATCGCTGCCGTTACACCCACGATACGAGTATCACGTTTCGCTAACTCAATCAGCGTTTGGCTGAATACCTCTGTATAGGAAGGCGTCGCAGGTTTTGGCTTGGTCGTTTTCCCTGTTTCAAGGTTGAAAGGACCACTGACACTATAGAAACCGACCGGATCCGCCTCCGCTGGCGCATAACCCCGTCCCTTTTCCGTCACAACATGCAGCAGAATTGGACCGGTTAGGTTACGGATCCCTGTCAATACGGGTATCAGTGCCTCTAAATCGTTGCCATCAAGCGGACCGAAGTAGCGGAACCCAAACTCCTCAAAGAGCGTCCCTAACTTCAGCGATGCCTCGATTTTACGGGCTATCTGCTTGGCATCCTCCGAAATCAGGTTCATGAACTCTTTCGCTCTTGAGCGAAGAAAATTGTATTGTGGTGAACTTGTGACTTTATGAAAATGTTTTGAGAACGCACCGACAGTCGCGGAAATCGACATGTTATTGTCGTTGAGGATCACAAGCATATCGTTTCTGAAGTCGCCAGCGGCGTTGAGGGCTTCAAACGCCATCCCACCTGTTAATCCACCGTCGCCGATGATAGCAACGACTTTGTAAGTTTCATTGATAAGATCGCGTGCTGTCGCAATCCCTAACGCAGCAGCGATAGAGGTGCTCGAATGTCCGGCACCAAAAACGTCGTACTCACTCTCGGCTCTGCTGAGAAATCCGCTAATCCCACCACTTTGGCGGATCGTTGGAAACGCTTCTCTTCTACCCGTAAGCAGTTTATGTGGATAGGCTTGATGCCCAATATCCCAAATTAGTTTATCGCGCGGTGTATCGTAGATGGTATGCAGTGCTATTGCTAACTCAATCGTGCCGAAGTTCGGAGCGAAGTGACCCGGATGTTCAGAAAGCACTTCCAGTAGGTAAGCACGCATCTCCTCAGCAAGCGTTTTCAGTTCATCAATTTCAAGTGTTTTGAGATCCGCGGGGCTGTTGATTTTTTCTAAGAACATATTTATGAATTCCTGTTTTTTCGCTATTTGCGGTTTGCGGTTTGCGGTTCATCTGTTTCAAGGAGGTTCGTTACCCGCTGCTCCGCAGTTTCGAGCATCTCCCTGCAAGATACGACCAAGCCGATACCTTCTTCAAAAAGTTTCAGGGAACTCTCAAGAGGCAAGTCGCTACCTTCCTCCAATTTTTCAACAATTTGTGATAATTTAGTGAGTTTTTCTTCAAAAGTCATGCCTTACCTCAATTTGTGATGAATTATATAGTGCCTTCCAAAAATAAATAGATATTTCAATACCATCTTGGAACCGTCAAGAACAGCGAGATTGTTACAGAGAAACCTCTTAACTTATAACTTATAACCCACAACCCATAACCACCTTCTCAATCATTCTCTGCATCCCGAACCTCTTCAACGCGACACGCAAGATGTCCGTGTGCCAACTGCACCTCGATTTTATCGCCCACCGACACCTGTTGCGTTGAGGTCAGTACTTCACCACTCACTTTTCGACTGATGCTATAGCCGCGTTCTAAAGTCGCCAACGGACTCAGTGCGTTGAGACGGTGCGCAAATGCTTGGAGATCGCGTTTACCATCAGAAAGCCGCCGTTCCATCGCATTCCGACTCGCGGTTTCTAAGTCGTCTATTCTCTGAGCGAGTTGATGGATAGCCTCCATGCGACGCGTTGGAGAGAGACGCGTCTCAAACTCCTGAAGCTGCGTTTTGTGTGCCGTTAACCGATCTGATATTATTTTCCGGAGCCACGCGCCAGTACCCTCCAATCTCTCGAAAAGTTCGTATTGATCTGGAACGATGTGTTCGACTGCCGCAGAAGGTGTCGGTGCCCGATGATCGGCTACCATATCAGAGATGGTGAAATCCGTTTCATGTCCTACTGCAGACACCACCGGTATTCTGGAAGCAAAAATCGCACGCGCAACAATCTCCTCATTAAATGCCCAAAGGTCTTCGACTGAGCCACCACCGCGACCGACGATTAACACATCTATATCATCGTGCATATTCAGCACCCGAATCGCATGAACTATACCCTCTGCTGCACCCTCACCTTGGACAAGCGTTGGATGTAGCACGGCTTCAGCCAGTCGATACCGTTTGTGCAACTGTTGGTAGATGTCTTGAATCGCTGCACCGGACGCTGATGTAACAACGCCAATCTTCTTCGGAAAACTCGGTAACGGTTTTTTGTGCGCCGGATCAAATAAACCCTCCTCAGTGAGTTGCTGCTTCAATGCTTCAAACGCCCTTTGTAACGCTCCTACTCCCAGCGGCTTCACCTGACTCACCGTTATCTGATATTTGCCTTGCGGCCCATAAACCGTAACTTTGCCTTGTAGCTCCACCTCTTCACCGTCGCGGAGGAAAGAACGAAACCGAGATGCACTGCTCCGCCAAAGGACACAACTTATTTGGGTGTTCTCATCTTTGAGCGTGAAATAGATATGCCCAGAACGAGGGAAACTGCAATTTGACACCTGACCGCGAACCCATACATTTTGAAACGGGCGATGTTGTTCTATCAGGCTTTTCAGCAGACCCGTTATTTCACTGACACTGTGGACAGTCTTTGTTGGTACTGACATCTCCAGTTGCATCTGCATATTTGTCTAACGAAACCTCTCAATAGTGGCTGTCAGAAGTCGGGGCGGGTTGCTATACAACCCTCTCAGTGGTCAGAGAAGAAAAGCCGTGTTCGGTAAGCTTGCGTCTTTGCTGACTGCTGAAAGCGCAGCCGGGGAATGCCCTAAGGCATTCATACCGTTGATTTCTGATTGCTGACCGCTAATTAATATTGATATTGACGCGGCACAATACTCACCGCCATCCCTGTCCCTTCGTCGAGTTCTATTTCAACGGCACAAAGTTTGACGTTGTCTTTCGCGACAGAAAACCGTGTAGGCATCATTGTCAGAAACCCGTCAATTACTTCCTTGACCCGTGTACCGATAACGGAGTCATGCGGTCCCGTCATACCGACATCGGTAATGTAAGCCGTGCCTTCGGGCAGGATACGCGCATCCGCTGTCTGCACATGTGTATGCGTCCCAACCACCGCACTGACCCTACCGTCGGCGTGCCATCCCATTGCGATCTTCTCGGAGGTCGCCTCTGCATGGAAGTCGAGGAGGATATACGGTGTCACTGATTTCATTTCAAGGAGAATTGTATTAAGGGCATGAAACGGGTTGGTGTACCTATTCATGAAAATCTGACCGGCGAGATTGATGACACCGAGTTGGGTCTGTTCATCACTTGACGTGGCAATCGCTACGCCGCGTCCTGGCACTTCTGCAGGGTAGTTTGCCGGGCGTATCAGCTGCGGGGTTGTGTCTATAAAGTCTAAAATCTCTTTCTTATCCCAGACGTGGTTGCCTGTCGTAATAACGGAAACACCCGATGCCAAAAGTTGATCCACAATTTCAAACGTCAACCCTTTACCGCCTGCTGCGTTCTCTCCGTTTGCAACAATAAAATCATACTTATCTCGATGTTCGTTGAGAAATTGCGTTGTCGCCGTTCTCCCCGGGTTTCCAACAATATCTCCGATAAACAGTATCTTCATTTTCTCTTATCACTTTCTGTATAACTAATCTCAGTTCGCTATTCGCGGTTCGCAGTTCGCGGTCCGCTATTTGCCTCCAACGCCTCAAGCGTAAAAACCGACGCAAATGAACACCCAAGCGCATGGATTTTCTCCGCACCCCCTGCCTGACGATCAATAACTGCAACGACGTGTTCCACTGTGTAGCCCACAGCACGTATCTGTTCAATAGATGTACAGACCTGCCCAGCAGTCGTAATCACATCCTCTATCACGACCAGATTGCTCCCAGCCGCAGCACCGCCTTCTATAAGGTTACAAGTGCCGTAGGTTTTCGCCGCTTTGCGCACATAGAAACACGGAATGCCTGTCTGCAGCGAGACCGCAGTCGCAAGCGGGATCCCGCCTAACTCCAAGCCTGCCAAACCGTCACAACGCGATGGTAGGAGTTTCGCCATCTCTTTAGCAATTGCCATCAACAGTGCCGGATCACTCTCAAATCGGTATTTATCCCAATAGAAATTACTAATATTTCCAGAACGGAGCCTGAATTCACCCGTGAGATATGAAGCAACACGAATCTGTTTTGCAAGTTCTGCTTTTGTGATACTCCCATGCCTAAAGTCATGGGCTTCTTGTTTCGTCATTTCGTGCCTCCCGCAAGTGGAGGGCTTACAGAAACTCCACAAGCGTTTTACGTCTCGGTGTATCCCACCGCGACATGCTTTAAGTTCATTGCTGCGTTTACGTCTCTGTCTATGGACGTTCCGCAAGTGCTACAGTGATACTGCCTATCCGAAAGTGTTAAGGCATCTTTCTTGTCTCCACAGTGACTACAATTCTTGCTACTTGCGAAAAACCTGTCCGCTTGGACAATCGGAATACCAAGCGTTTCAGCTTTCGTCCGCAGTTTCTCAAGAAAGCCTCCCAGTGCAGCGTCTGATAATGCCCTCGCGAGCTTCTTATTTTTCAGTAAGTTGGTAACCTGAAGCGTCTCAATACCGATACGACTGGTACATTTCACAATAGCCGTCGTTGCCTTATGGTGTGCGTCTTTTCGGATACAAGCAATGCGATAATGGATACGCTCCACTTTCCGCTTCTGCTTATACCAATTCTGACTTAAGAACACCTTTCGGCTTAACTTGCGTTGTTCGCGTTTGAGTTTGCGCTCATATCGCTTAAGGGGTTTCGGGTTCTCGTATTTCGTCCCATCATCAAGGGTTGCTAAAGTGTTGATACCTACGTCTATACCGATCGTGGGGTGTGTTGATATATCAACGACTTCGCTGTTCTCCACTTCTACCGATACAGACGCAAACCAACGGTGTGCTGTCCTCGAGATGGTGACAGATACGATTTTACCGATAAATCGCAACTGCTCAAAAGTGCGTATCCAACCGATTTTAGGTAGCTTGATACGTTTGTTATCAAACTTGACAGATTGCTCGTCCGTCGTGTAGGCATGTTTACAACCGCGTTTCTTAAACTTTGGAAATTTTGCTCGCTTGGTAACCCAGTTTTCTATCGCACGTCCGAGGTTATCTATAGCATATTTTGCAGCACGTTGATCTTGTGCTTGCGTCCAATCAAAAGATTTCTTTTTTTCATTAAATCGATTCGCAAGACGATTGTTTGATAAAAAGGTGTCTGAGGCAAGTGCTGTCTTAAAATCAAACAATGCAGCATTGTAGGCAAACTTCGCATATCCGCATTGCTGATAAAACCATGCAACTTGCTCGCTATTCGGTCTTAATGTGATTTTGTGTGTTTTTATCATGGAGACTATCAGGTATCAGACGTTTATCCTCTACAGAGTGGGAAGCGGACACGTAACTTTGCAGTCACGCTCTGTATGTCCGCTAACCTGATACGAGTATCATATCACAAAACAGACTTAAAAGTAAATCTTTTTTGCTACTAACGCACGAAACACGCGGGTTGGACCCAATGCTAAAGCATTGGGAAACCTGTTAAGTTTATCCTTTATTTTTTTTCGCAATTAGTAGTTTTGGAATTGGTTAAATTAGTTTTTACACACATTTCGCCCCGCTGGGGCTTATGTCTTGCGGATACGGCGTTTCTATAAACATTTCGCCCCGCTGGGGCTACCCCCTGGTGCATCCGAATTTACTTTTCTGTGAGTTAGGCCTGTGTAAGGAACCCTCAGAAAAATCGAAGATATGGATGCACAGGCTAACAGTTTCCTATGCTACAAGTGTCCAAACTATACCATTAACTAAAAACTATCAACCACTAACCATTAAAACACCTCAATATGTGCCGTGTCCGTTGCCATGACCTCTCCAACAACAGCAGCCTCTGGACAATCAGCAGCGTGGAGCTCTGCTAACGCTGCATCAGCATTCTCAGCCGGTAGCGAGAACAGCAAACCACCCGATGTTTCCGCCTCCATCAAGATATGACGCACTGCCTCGTTATCCGTGTGGAACGTAACCTTATCCGCAAGGAACGCCATATTCGCAAGATAGGCTTGCGTATAGGTATCCTGCGCAACGAGTCCGGGGGCATCGGGGAAATAAGGAACAGCACCGCTGTCAATCTTTAGCCGAACATTGTTTCCCGCTGCCATCTCCGAAGCGTGTCCCAACAAGCCGTACCCAGTAACATCCGTACAAGCACTCACACCGTGCTTCAACATCACCTTCGATGCCGATGCATTGAGTCGGGTCATCGATTCAACGACTTGTGGCAGGACCGCATCGCTGATTTTATCAAACTTCAGTCCTGTGGTAAGGATACCAATGCCGAGATTTTTGGTCAGAATGAGGACATCCCCTGGACGCGCCCCGTAGTTCTTGACAAACTTTTCGGGATGCACAAGACCCGTCACCGAAAGTCCATACATCAGTTCCGGCGCATCTACCGTATGACCCCCGACAAGTGCAGCGCCCGCTTCAATCGCCTTTTCGGTGCCGCCTTGAACAATATCGCCAAGAATCGACAAATCCAAATCTGCTTTCGGCCAACAAGTAATGTTCAACGCCGTTTTCGGAACGCCACCCATGCTGTAGACATCGCTGAGTGAGTTCGTCGCAGCGATCGCACCGAATGTATAGGGATCGTCCACAATAGGCGTGAAGTAGTCCACGGTATTGACGAGAGCAAATTCGTCGGAGATACGATAAATCCCGGCATCATCGGAAGTTTCGGTCCCGACAAGGAGGTTCGGATCCGTGGACTTCGGAATCTTATCTAAAATGTGCGCAAGCTCACCCGGAGCCAGCTTTGACGCTCATCCCGCACATTTCACTGTCGCTGTGAGTCGAATCTTCTGTTTGGTCATCTACTCCCCCAAATCCGCCAACACGGACTTGACGTACGCCACACTCCGACCATCTTGGAGAAACTGGTCGCCGTAGCGAACACCTTCAATCGCACAATAGCCGCTGTAGTTTGCCTCTACCAACGCCGAGATTGCAAAGCGGTAGTCGATTTCACCATCAGGCAGTGGGACTTGGACGTAGATAGCCAGTTCCTGATCCGGAAGATGCACCCGATAGAGACTCTTGCAGTGCCAGTAGTTAACGTGTGGGGCAAGCACAGCAATCGCATCTTCACACGATTCCTCTGGAATATCGTAAGTCCAATAAATATTGCCTAAGTCCGGATTTATACCCACGTTCGGGGCATCGATTAATTCAAGCAGATGCAATGCCGACCAACTGTTATCAGCAATCGAGTTCTGATGAATCTCAATGGAGAGCTCAACGCCGAGATCCGCCGCAACACCAGCAACTTCGCTTACAGCACCCGCCGTCCGTTCATAGTCGGCGTTCGTCGCCAGACGACTTGAACCTTGCGAAACGGATTCACCACGGTATGTGCCTTTCCCATTCGGGTCGCGAGGTGGCGTGGTAACCGTGGAATTAACAACACCCGCACCGACCTTTGCAGCAAACTCGACAGCGTTTATCATGCTCCGCTTGTTCGCAGCAGCAACACGCGGATGCGCTGCACCACCACCGCCGCGGATCGCAACACACGGCACACCCGCACCTTCCAATTCGGAGCGGAGATTTGCAACTTCAGTATCAGGTAGGTTCATCGCCGGAAGTTCAATTCCGTCAAAGCCAATCTCTTTAACTTTACTCAAAAATTGTTTTCGATCTGCGGCACCGGTAGGGAATCCTGCACCGTTGTAGGGATATAATGAACATCGTCTAAAAGCGTACGCAATCTTCATTGAGATTCTCCTTGAAATAGATAGGCTACAGCTTGCTGAAACTGTTGAAAAAGTTGAGGATTTACAACATCTATTGTCTCCGACAGCTTCTGAACGTTATCGCCATCAGAAGCATGGTGTTGAGGTATAGGATCTTTCACATCGGAGTGGGGGGACACACCGCTGTTAGGTTCAGATAGTTTCACATGTATAAGTCCATTTTGTAAAGACGCATCTCGTTCGGAAATCGCATCAAGAACACTCCGATAATACCACGCCTGATCTTCAACACCGCCGTGAAACCGTTCCCAGACAGCATCGCCAATCACATCATACTCGGATATAATCGTCCGTAGGTTATGAAGTTTATCAGCACAGGTTACAGTGCAGACTTCTGGACTCGCCCACCGGAGTGCTTCAATACGTTCCGTCTTGCGTGCCCGCCACCGCAATGCCTTGTTCTCCGAACAACCATCAACAATGCCTGCGACATACTCACCAAAGTGTTCCTGAATAAATTCCAAGGTCAGATCGGTATCTTCAACTGTGTCGTGCAAAATACCCGCAACGACTACCGCTTCCGAGCACCCCGCCTCCATTAAAATGAGTCCAACCGCATAAGGGTGTGTAATATAAGGCGTACGTGTCCCTTTCCGATACTGACCCTGATGGGCTTCGGCAGCGACCTCTATAGCTTCTTCAATCTGATTCTTCCGAGTCCTGTTCTCCGACATACTCCGCGTTCCGATTCCAATGCGTGCCTATAAACAATTATCAACTTTACTCTAAATGTGGTTAAATGATACACTATTTTCAGTGTACCCGTCAATAGATTTTTTATTAGCCATCAGCGATCAGGTCGCTACGCTTTCAGCAATCAGGACGGAAACCAAGTTTAAAAGTTTGCAAGTTCAAAGTTATGCTTGACGACCCAACAACTTTAGTTACACTTTAGAACACTTTTAAACTTTACCGCACCAAACTTTTGACTTCTGACTGCTGAGAGTGAAGTGGAGCGTAGCGGAACGGAACGCCCTGACTGCTGACAGCCCAATTGAGGTAAACACCCATGACCACAATCGCCATCGGCGGCATCATGCACGAATCGAATACCTTCAGCGACACACCCACCGATTACGCAGCGTTCTCCCATACCTACGCCAGCAATATAATTAAAACGTGGGGAGAATCACATCACGAAATAGGCGGCTTTATTCAAGGCGCGACGGACTACAATTACACAGCGTATCCGATGATGATGGCTTCCGCAACACCCGCAGGACCCGTGACGGACGACGCTTTCGACCGACTTACCGATATGCTCATCCAGCACCTCAAAGCCGTCCCGCAATATGAAGGCGTTTTGCTCGCACTCCACGGCGCAATGGTCGCCGAAAGTTATCCTGACGGGGACGGTGAAGTCCTACGCCGACTGCGAGATGCCCTCGGTCGAGACCTACCCATTGTTGTTACCCTCGACCAACACGCCAATGTTTCTGAACAGATGGTCGCCGAATCGACAGCACTCGTCATCTATAAGACGACCCCACACATCGATCAGCGGCAACGCGGGCTACAAGCCGCAGAACTGATGATGCGGATACTCAAGGACGAGGTGAATCCAACCCAAGCACTCGCCAAACCGCCGATGCTCCTCAATATCCGGTATCACGTCACGAATGCCGAACCCATGCGCACCATTCTGAACGCCGCAAAACAGATAGAGCAAGATCCCAACGTCCTTGTCACCAACGCCTCCGTAGGCTACCCGTATGCCGATGTCTATGAAGCAGGTCCTGCCTTCGTCGTTGTTACTGACAACAACCCGCAGCTCGCACAAGCAGAAGCCCACCGCTTATCCGACATGTTATGGGAAAGCCGCGGGCAGCTCACCCTCGATTTACCCGACGCAGCACAAGCCGTGCAGCAAGCCATCTCTCTTGACGCCGCCCAACAACCTGTGATTCTCGTCGAGATGGGGGATAACATCGGCGGCGGTTCACCCGGGGACAGCACCTTCATCTTAGCGGAATTGATAGCACAAGGCGCGTCGGGATTCGTCGTTGTCCTCTACGATCCGGAAGGCGTGCAAGCGTGCATTCAGGCAGGTGTCGGAGAAGCAGTCTCGCTCCAAGTCGGTGGGAAGATGGACAATCTGCACGGCGATCCAGTCGCAATTAATGGGAAGGTACGACTTATCCACGACGGTCAATACATCGAGACGGAACCCCGACACGGCGGCGCCCGATACCACAATCAGGGATTGACGACTGTGATTGACCTTGGAGGGTCGTTGGTCGCGTTGACGAGTAGACGGCAGACCCCGTTTAGCCTACAGCAGTTATATAGTCTCGGCATTGATCCGAAGTCAATGCGGATGATCGTCGTCAAAGCCGCCGTCGCCTATCGCGCAGCGTACGAACCGATAGCAGGAAACATTATTGAGGTAGATACACCCGGATTAACTGCCGTGAATCCGTTGCACTTTGAATACCACAACGTCCGCCGCCCCCTATTTCCGTTAGATTGAAGGGGTATTACCTGAAAACTTCTTGACGCAACCCTTATTTTCGGTTATACTTAACAGGTAATTCAGATATCGGTACACAGCCTTAAAACGTGTTCTTTATGCATTTTACCCAAAAGGAGAAACACCAATGCAAACTTATCTAAAGGGTCCTCCGATCCCCTATGCGCCTACGGACACGGAACTTTACCCCGAAACGGATGGAAAACCTATGGCAGCCAGTGACATGCACAGAGAGATACTAATACGAATACTGCAGACACTCGAAGCACATTTTGAACAATATCCAGATGTCTATATTTCCGGGGATATTATGATGTATGATATAGAGGGTCCCCGTCGGACAGCAATCTCGCCGGATGTCCTTATCGCTTTCGGGCTTGGTCGGAAGCAGCGGCGGACTTACAAAGTCTGGGAAGAAGGTAAGTCTCCCGACTTCGTGATGGAACTCTCCAGCGCAAGCACCTACGAAAACGACCTAACTACTAAGATGGAGCACTATGCCAGAATGGGGATTCAGGACTATTTCCTCTACGATGCTGAACGTCAGTATCTGCCATCACCACTGATGGGTTTTACGTTAGTTGATGGCGTGTATGTAGAGATTCAACCCAGTGTTGATGAGGGTCTTCATTCCGGTGCACTCGGATTAGATTTTCATTTACGGGGTGAGCATTTCGAGATTTATGATCCGGTTGCAAAGAAGTGGCTTCAAACCGCCGCTGAAGCTGCTGAAGCACGCGTTGAGCAAGAAGCCGCCGCACGACAGAAGGCAGAAACTGAAGTCGAACGGCTCCGAGAAGAACTCGCCCGCTTGCGAGCCAATACCGAATA
The DNA here is from genome assembly GCA_028820845.1 of Candidatus Poribacteria bacterium. NCBI lineage: Bacteria > Candidatus Poribacteria > Candidatus Poribacteria bacterium. Next base: position 1,527 of record JAPPII010000123.1, on the reverse strand, counting down.
ACAAGGAGAAAATCATGAAATCCCAACATCTAATCGCTCAAACGGGTATGATGCTTGCCTTTACTCTCATCACAATTATGACGGTGGAGGCTTACGTCACAGATGGGTTAGTGAGTTATTACAGACTTGACGAAGACGACATCGCCGGTGATACAGTTAAAGATGTTGCGGGTGGCAAGGATGGCACAATCCTCGGTCAACCGAAGTCTATTGAAGGCCATCTCGGTGAAGCACTCGAGTTTGGTGGACAACCCGAGTGTGTGGAGTTACCAAGTATTTTCAACATCGCGGAAAGTCCGGCATCGTATGAAGCCTGGTTTTTTAAACAACCTAACAGTCGCATCGGTTGGCAATATCTCCTAACAAATAAGACGGATTTCAACGATCATTTCTTTCGACTCGGCTTCAATCAGAACACCGGGCAACTCCGATACTATACCGAACAAGCGAACAACGTCAGGAAAGCGTGGGTAACCGATGATGACTATGCCGATGGCGAATGGCATCATGTGATAGCGACCCGCGAAGCCGATGTGGCGAAGTTGTACGTCGATGGCGCTCTCGTCAAAGAGGAAGAAGCGATGGCTGGCGATATAGGCGGCGGTGGAACGAACTGGTACATCGCCCAAAACGGCAATACTGCTGAGTACTTGATCGGCGCGGTCGACGAAGTGCGCATCTATAAGAAGGCATTAACGTTAGAAGAAGTCGAACAGAACTTTGAATCACAAGGCTTGCCCGTCCAACCCACCGGAAAGTTGAGTCTTACTTGGGGACGGATTAAAGCCGCACAATCTTATCGTTAGTGATTGTCGAATTCAGAGAATATATCCAATCCCATACACCCGCCGTTGGCGAGGTTGAGGAACCTCGCCTTTTCCTAACTGCTACAATTCATTTTCCTCAATTCCACTGATTTTCATAAAGTGTCTTTGCAATCCACGTTTGAGGGTCTTATTCCCATGGACAGGCACAGAGAGTCGAACCGGAATTCCTTCTTTAGCATAAATGTGGTGGCTACCTCTAATGCGCTTCAGCTGCCAACTTCGTTTCTCCAATAAACGGCAGAAGGCTTTCCCCGTCAACGCTTTCAAACCGCTATCTCCATCACTCTATCTTTTCCAGTGACTTCTATGGCATCAACATCCACAGATAAACAACCTTCAATCGCTTCATAGATATTTTCAAGCAGCTCTTCAAACGTATCACCCTGTGTCGCACACCCCGCGATCGCAGGCACTTCTGCCCAATATCCGCCTTCTTCAGCATCGTGAATGATAATCTTTAATTTCATGATTTCAGGCTTTCTCCTTACTCATGTGCGAAAAAATAAGGGACTATGTCCATCCTTACGTGTCTATTAACTTTTAAAATTATAGCATCGTTGAATATGTATGTCAAACCTTTCCAGTCCATCATGCATGTAAATATTGCGGATTAGAAGCCTTTTTTGTCAAGATTACTAAGTTCCGTACTAAAGTTTGGACTGTATTGTAAAGTTATGCTGCCTCGTCAAAAGGCAGGGGC